>CAYHDD010000246.1:0-5326 GCA_964355195.1 uncultured Rhodoferax sp.
CCGGGTCGGCGCGCGCTGGTGATGGCCAGCACACGGTTGCCGTCGGCCTGCTCGACGATCAGGCCGGGGATCAGGTTGGCCACACCGGGCCCGTTGCTGGCCATGCAGACGCCCAGCTTGCCGGTCAGGCGTGCGTAGGTGCCGGCCATGTGCGCGGCCGAGGTCTCATGACGCGGGGTAACGATTTCGATGCCGAGCCGGTGCAGCGCCTCGTAGAAACCAAAGTAGGTGCCGTCGATGATGCCGAAGACTTTTTCGACACCTTCCTGCTGCAACATGCGGGCGATCACCTCGCCACCACTGATCTCTGCCATCGCGTCTGCTCCTGTTTGTTTCTAGACCGGCTGCGGGCTGCGGACTCTGTCGATTGGCCTTGCCGGGCGTGTCATTATGCAATTTCGGCACAATGGCAAACATGACAGCCTCTACCACTCCCAAAATCGCCGGCCATCTGCTGGTTGAATGTCTGATTGAGCAAGGTGTGACACACGCCTTTGGCGTGCCCGGTGAAAGCTACCTGGCGGTGCTGGATGGCTTTCACCGCTACCGCGAGCGGATAACGTTCGTGATCAACCGTCAGGAGGGCGGTGCGGCCTTCATGGCCGACGCGCAAGGGCGCCTGAGCGGGCGACCCGGCGTGTGCTTCGTGACGCGTGGCCCCGGCGCCACCAACGCCTCGATAGGCGTACACACCGCGTTTCAGGACTCGACGCCGATGGTGTTGTTTGTCGGTGATGTGGCGAGCGACACGCGCGACCGCGAGGCTTTTCAGGAAGTCGATTTTTTGAGTTTTTTCGGACCCAGCACCAAGGGCTTTGCCAAGCGTGTTGAGCGCATCGACGACGCGCGGCGTATCCCCGAATACGTGGCGCGCGCCTTCGCCACCGCCATGAACGGTCGGCCCGGCCCGGTGGTGCTGGTGCTGCCGGAGGACATGTTGACGCAAAGCGTTGAAGCGCAACCGGGCGCCGTGCCAGCGCCGAGGGCCTTGGCACGGGTCACCGCCGTCGAGCCCGGCTGCGCCCCTTCTGCGCTGCAAACCTTGCGTGAGATGCTGTTGCGCGCGCAACGACCGCTGGTGATTGCTGGCGGGGCTGGCTGGACGGCGCAGGCGGCGCAAGACTTGCAGCGCTTTGCCGAGAACTGGCAACTGCCGGTGGGCAACGCCTTTCGCTTTCAGGACACCTTTGACAACTACCATCCGCTCTACGCCGGTGACGTTGGCATCGGCATCAACCCGAAATTGGCAGCGCGCATCAAGAACAGTGACCTGATTCTGGCCATTGGTCCCCGTTTGGGCGAGATGACCACCAGCGGCTACAGCCTGATTGAAGCGCCGCGCCCGAAGCAGGGTCTGGTGCACATTCACAGCAGCGCGGAGGAGTTGAACCGTGTCTACCAGGCCGATCTGGCTATCAATGCCGGCATGGGTGCGGCCGCCAGCGCCCTTGCGCTCCTCGCCGCTCCAGGCACGCCGGCGTGGCAGCCCTGGACGCTGGATTGCCACGCCGACTACCTGGCCAATCTGGTGCCGCAAACCTTGCCCGGTGACATCGACATGCCCGCCATCGTCGCCACGCTGCAAAAGCACTTGCCGGTGGACGCGGTGCTGACCAATGGTGCCGGCAACTTTGCCAGTTGGATGCATCGCTTCTACCGCCACCACGGCCTCGTCAAAGGTTGCAAGACGCAACTGGCACCGACCAATGGCGCCATGGGCTACGGCGTGCCGGCCGGCATTGGCGCGGCCATCAGCAGCGGGAGGGTGGTCTTTACCATCGCCGGGGATGGGGACTTTTTGATGAACGGGCAAGAGCTGGCTACCGCTGTGCAGTACGGCGCCAAGACCATCACCCTGCTGCTCAACAACGCCATGTTCGGCACCATCCGCATGCACCAGGAGCGCGAGTACCCCGAGCACGTCAGTGGCTCGCAACTCAACAACCCCGACTTCGCGGCGCTGGCGCGCGCCTATGGTTACGCCGGCGTGCGCATCACGCGCACCGACGAGTTCGAACCCGAACTGCTGGCCGCACTGGCGCGTGAGCAGGGTACGCTGATTGAGGTCATGCTGGAGCCAGAGGTCATCACCACGCGTGGCACGCTGTCTGGCATTCGCGACGCGGCGCTGGCCCGGCAGAAGTAGCCGATGGCGACGCTGCGCGTGGTCGATTCGATCACCCAACTGGGGCCGCAGGACGAAGGCTGCCTGGCGGTCAGTGGCTCGCACGGCGGCATCAGCTCGGCGCGCTACGCGCTGGCGGCGCGGCCACATTTGAGCGTCTTCAACGATGCTGGCGTCGGCAAAGACGAGGCCGGTCTGGCCGCGCTGCCGTTCTTGCAGTCACACGCCCTGGCCGCCTGCACCGTGGCGCACACCAGTGCCCGTATCGGCGAGGCCAGCAGCACGCTGGAGGACGGCGTCGTCAGCCATGTCAATGACTTGGCGCAGGCGCTGGGGGTGAGGGTGGGGCAACGCTGTCAACATGTTGTTGAGGGGCTGCTGGCGAACAATCGCATGTCAGTCAAACCGTCTACAGCCGCAAGCCACATAGCGGTCAGCCAAATTCGTTAGGTTGATTGCTACACACTAGGTATCTCCGACGCCGCGAAATACAACTTTACCTTTTGTGTCGAAGCCAACTACAAGCAACGTGTCGATACCAAACTTCCATGTCGCAAACGTTGCAGCCCCGGAACTCTTTAACACTTCGCAGTCTCCCGTCCAGTGTTGTCCGGTTCCGGTGCACTCAGGAAAGTCTGTTCGATCGAACTTTGGAGGCATGCCGACCTCATCTATGACCTGGGCACGGGTCATCCCGGGCTTAATCCGATTCAGCACCAGCAGCGGCTGAATTGCTGCCCAAGCGATGATGCCGATTAAGATAATGATTGACGATACAACCAGTTTCTTTATGAAAGACCAAATTACTTTCATCGCAATTTTCCTACGTTCAATGTGGCATCTGGAACATTAAAAATTCCGACAAACACCGCAGATCGAATTGCCCTGATTTTAGGCGGCATGACCAGACTGGACGCGCTTCAGCTGAACGGCAGCATCGCACCGCAACTCCAGCACTGCTCAAAGCCGCCTTCCACCCGTTCGCCGCAGACCCAGGTCCACCGCCGCTGGGGCGGGTGCCGCAAGTGATGCAACAGCTCGAGTGAACGCGCTTGGTCCAGCGGGTTTTTGATCCAGACCTCGGGCAAGCATTGGTCAGGAGGCAGTTCGCCCGCCGCACTCCTGAGATATTCGCGCTGCACGCTGGCGTCGATGCCCTGTGCCTTGAGCCAATCAGCCCACAGCGTGGCCATGACCAGATTGGGGGCTTGCAGCAATCGTGGCATGCCCGAAGCATAGTCGCTTGCGAGACGACTTGCCGATCCGGGCCAGCCAAGGCCATTCAATGCGCAAGCTCAGGCACAAGCCACTGAGAGACAGCCCGGCCATCAAGAACAACGCAGTGCGCCGATTTGGATAGAAGGCCGGTACACCCATTTGCAGCACCGCCAACACAGCCCGCACGAGCAAAGCAGCTTGCAGCCACGGCTGGCGCAATCTTGACCACCAGCCGAAGCGCGTCACCGCCAAGCCCAACAGAAAGTAGGGCAGCAGGTAGATAGCGCCCTGGATGGCAAACAACTGCGGGCCCTGAACCGTCAGGTACAAGAGAACCGAGGCGAGAAGTACCAGCAGATAGTCATGTCCCCGATACAGACATGCGCTGCGCTCCAGCACCCAGACCAGCAGGAATACCCAGAGCAGAGCCTCCAGGAACCAGAAATGGGCGACCGGCTCGATATGCAGCAAGAGCCAGCTGGGCACCATCTCGTTCGACCCCGGGTTCGCCGCCTGGAGTAGTGCAAAGGCGGTCCCAACCACCAGCAGAGGGACCATCAGGCGCCGCACCTTGCCGATCAGGAATCTCCTGCTGTCGTCCCCTCTGCGAAAAGGACGAAGTCCGTAGACCAGACCTGAGATCACCGTGAAGAGCGGCATGCGCAGATAGGCGAGTCCGTCGTTGAACCATCGCACCGGACCATCCGCAATGCGCAGGCCAGGCCACGCAGTGTTTGGATGTGCCGATTCATACGATCCTGACCGGCGAGCGCCATGACAACCTGGCGTCTTTTGGTTCTTGTAGGACCGAACACCCACTTCAAGAGTCTCTCAACCTTCTGGCCAGCCGGCATTGACACCGCGGCCATGACGGCAGCGGGTCTGTCTGCTGCTGCACGGGTCACACAGCATCGGCCACTTCAGCAACCCGCGCTACTGGGGCGATGGGGTCTGCGATGCGAATTTGTACCGGTGTTGCGTTGTTGAACAGGTCCAGAACCGGGCAGTGTGCATCCACAACGCTCTTCAGGCGCTCCAAATCCGCCGCCGGCGCCGAACTGTCAAAGCGCACTGACCCGTTGATGTTCAGAAAGCCGGGGCGCACACCTTCAACCGCACCAAAGAAGCCGCGCAGATCGAGCTCCCCTTCGAGTTCGACCGACACGTCGTTCAGCGCAATGCCCAACGAGTCAGCATGCAAACGGTAGGTTATTTCCTGACAGGTCGCCAGAGCCGCCAGTGCGTACTCCACCGGACTGGGTGCGCGGTCGGTGCCGCCGAGCGATTCAGGTTCATCTACTTCCACCGCGAATCCCCGGATCTTGACGCGACGGTTAAGTCCATCATTGCCCCGGCTGGCGGCGTTAAAGCGGACGATGGTTTGGGCGCCTTCGCCGGCCAGGGCGGAGCGCGTTGCGTTAAAAAGTGGAGCGAAACCGGTCATGAATTTTTCCTTGTCGAAGATGAGCAATGGGAGTGGCCCGACAGCGGCTGCGTGATGTGTCTGCATCTGTCAGAGAGTGCACTGTAGGTGGGCCCGGACAAGGCGTCAAAGACTCAATAACTATATGCATATTCCGCCTGCGCGGTGCGGGCGGATAGACCGTGCGTAGCTCGATGCGGTGTCGCAGCCCGCAGCCCACGGCGATTTCAACGCCCGCGTGCTTGAGTTCTTATGCCCAGGCAACAAAAAGGCCGGTTCGCACCGGCCTTTTCACGTAGTCAAGGCTCGATTACTCCTTGATATCGACGCCATAGAAGCTGTGCCGCCCGAACGGGCTGAGCTTGTAGTCGATGACTTCCTTGCGAATCGGGCCGAGTTGCACGGCGTGGGCGATGGTGAACCAGGGCGCTTGTTCCTTGAAGATCACCTGCGCCTGGCTGTAGAGCTTGCCGCGTTCGGCCGGGTCGCTGATGACCTTGGCTTTCTGCACCAGATCTTCAAAGGGCTTGTAGCACCACTTGGCCACATTGCCGCCACCC
>CAYHDD010000247.1:0-5323 GCA_964355195.1 uncultured Rhodoferax sp.
CGCCGGTTGCGGCTGAATGCGTTGCAGTTCTTCTTCGCTGATGATTTCCATGACGCGAACCACTTTCTTGACGCCTTCGATACTGCGGGTCAGCTCGGTGGCGCGGTTCGCTTCGCGCTGCGTCACCCGCCCCATCAAGTAAACGGCAGAGCGCTCGGTCACCACCTTGAAGGCGTTGGCAAACAGGTCTCTTGCGTCTAGCATGCTGGCCTTGACCTTGCCCGTCACCAGCGCGTCGGATGTTCTCTGTGACAGCGTGGTGTTCTCCATAACACTCAGTTCGTTGACGATGGAGCGCACGTTCTCGACCTTGGACACCAGTTGCTCCACCGTCTGCTTGTCCTGCTCGTTGGGAACCTCGCCCGTCAGAAGTACCTGCCGGTTGTAACTTGACACGTTGACGTGGCCACGTTCGCCCAACTGACTGCGAATGCCGCTGCCCGCGCGCAGCTCAATGCCTTCGTCCTCCACCTGCATGCCTGAGGTGCGGCGGTCTGTGGCCATCAGGGTGCCCATCACGGCGCCACCCATCATGATCGGCGCGCACGCGCTCAGGCCTGCGCCCAGGCAGGCGCCCAAGGTCATGGCGGTCAGCAGTCTTTGTGTTGCAATCTTCATGTTTGAACTTCCTGGTCTCCAAGCAACTGGGCATCCACCGCATCACAGATACAGTGCAAAGCCAGAATATGAACTTCCTGTATGCGTGCCGTGCGCTCATGCGGTACACAGATATGCACATCGGTGTCGCGCAGGAGTTGGCTCATCTGACCACCGCCGCGCCCACTCAAACCAACCACCACCATCTCGCGCTCGTGGGCCGCTTCGATGGCCGCCAGCACGTTCGCTGAATTGCCGCTGGTGCTAATGGCCAGCAGCACGTCACCGGACTGGCCGAGTGCGCGCACCTGGCGCGAAAAGATGGATTTGAAATCGTAGTCATTGGCAATCGCCGTCAGGATCGAGCTGTCGGTGGTCAATGCGATCGCGGCCAGCTCCGGGCGTTCACGCTCGTAGCGTCCGACAAACTCGGCCGAGAAATGCTGCGCATCAGCCGCCGAGCCGCCATTGCCGCACGCCAGCACCTTGTTACCGCTGGTAATGCAGCTCATCATGGCCTGCACGGCCGCGGCAATTGGCTTGCTCAGAACCTGGGCCGCCTGGTACTTCAGGTCAGCGCTATCGATAAAGTGTTGTTGGATACGTTGCTCTAGCATGCGTCAATGATACCCGTGCAGGTGGGCGTGTTGATGACACCGACTCGATCCGGCGCAATACACAAAGTGACAAGCGTGGGGGCCATAGGACTAGCGCCCCTGTGCAACACCGTCACGCCGCGGATCGGCGGCACCCAACCAGCCCTGCTCGCGTCGCAGCAGGAAGCCCAGACCACTGGTCATGGGGACGATGTCCACCTCGTGCCCTTTGGCGCGCAGGGCGGCAGCCTGGGTTGCTGCCGTGCTGCCCTTTTCCAGTTGCAGCTTGCCCGCGACGGCGGTGGAGACGTGACCGCGCGCCAGCGCCTCGGCCGGGCTGCGCTGATTGGCCAGCATCTCGATCAGGCTGGCACCGATGTAGTCGACGATTTGTCCACCACCCGCTGAACCTCCGACCACCACCGGCTGCCCAGCAGCATTGAACACGATGGTTGGCGCCATCGACGTCACCGGCCGCTTGCCGGCCTGCATGCCGTTTGGCCCGACCGCAGACGCGCGTGTTGGCGTCGAGAAGTTGGTCAAAGCGTTGTTCAAGACAAAGCCGTTGATCATCAAGCGCGAGCCGAAGTTCAGATTGATGGTGGTGGTCATACTGAGCGCATTGCCAGCGCTGTCCACAATGGCCATCTGGCTGGTCGCGTCGGCCACTTCCGACAGGGCGGCAGCGACAGGCATCACCGAGCCGACTCTAGCAGGCACGACACCGGCCTTGACGTCCTTGGCGGCTCGCAGCGGGTCAATCAGACGCGCGCGCTGGCGCACATAGACAGGCGCTAACAGCTCAGTGGTCGGCACCGCCACAAAGCCGGGGTCGCCCACGTAGTGCAGGCGGTCGGCCTGGGCCAGGCGTCCCGCCTCCGCGTAGTAGTGAATGAACTCAGGATCGTCAAAACTGAAGCGCTGCGAGGTCACGGTCTGAGACGTGCGCGCTTCAAGCATCTGCAACACCTGTAGCACCCAGACCCCACCAAAAGACGACGGCCCCATGGCACACACAGAGTAGCTCAGAAACGGTGCACAGAGTGGCTCGCGCGGCTCGGCCCGGTAAGCGGCCAGATCGGCCTCGGTGATGAGCGTAGGCCGATGACCGCGCTGCGCCGCAGCCACCAGCGCGCTGCCAGCGCCGTCCTGCCAGAGCGCGGCTGCGCCCTGCGCTGCAACTTGGCGCAAGGTCCGCGCATAGGACGGATTCTTTAGCGTGACACCTACCGGCAGCACTTTGCCGTCAACGCCGAAATAGAGCGCCAGCATGTCAGGGTGGTTAGCCGCAGCACCCGGCGCCGCAAGCAGCGTGTGCAAATAGGGGGGCATCGGGAAGCCCGCCTCAGCCAGCTCGATGGCCGGCGCAAACAGCCGGGTCCAAGGCAGTTTGCCGTAACGCTGGTGCACCTGCTGCAACAGCGCCAGCGTTCCTGGAACACCCACCGCGCGGCCACCGCGCTGCATGTCGTCATTCTTTAGGGCACTGCCATCCACGTCCACCGTCAGCCCAGCCGTCACCCTGGCAGGCGCGGCGGCCAGTCCGTCATAGCTGCTGAGCTTGGCGCTCGCCGCGTCCCAATGCATGATGAGCGAGCCACCGCCGATGCCCGACGACTGTGGCTCCACCAGACCCAGCACCATCTGCGCCGCCACGGCAGCATCAATCGGGGCGCCACCCGCATCGAGCATCTGGAGCGCGGCGCGGGTTGCCAGGGGATGGGCCGTCACCGCCGCCAGGCGCGCTGGTGCCGTGGCGATCGAGCGGTACGCGGCTACGGCACTTGGTGGCGGTGGGGGCGGGGCTGGCGTTGGTGCGGTCAGGCGCTCAGTGGCGCAGCCCGACAACAGCGCCAGCGTGACGCCGAGCGCCAAAGTTCGACGCCGGTCCCCGACTGACTCAACCATCACTTCAATTCTTCTGTGCATACCTGTTTCTCCGACTCTCAAATTCACTGCGCGTCAAAGGCCGCCTGGACCCACTCGATTAGACCGGCTTGCAGCAGCACCACATCAAAACGGCACGGGGGTGGCGTGCGCAAACACTTCAGGTAGTGCCGGGCCGCGAAGACGATGCGCCGCTGCTTGACGCCTCCGACGCTGGCGCCGGCGCCGCCGTGGCTGGTGCTCTTGCGCTGGCGCACCTCGACAAAGACAGTGGTTCCGTCGGGCGCGCCCATGATCAAATCGATTTCGCCGCCACCGCGCCCGGGCGTTCGATAATTGCGCTGGAGCAGACGCAGACCACGTTCTTGCAAGTAGCGCAGCGCGGTCTCTTCAGCGGCATCGCCGAGCTGCTTGGTGCTTTCAGTCCTGGCCTTGATTTGAGGAATAACCATTGACTTCCATTGTTGCTGATGCTTACGCAGACGCCTTGCGCGCCGCCTCCAGCGCGGCCTCCGGTCAGAATTATCCGCCCGCTGCGCTCTACGTGGTCGCCACGCCGATCGGTAACCTGGCTGACATCAGCCTGCGCGCGCTGCACGTGTTGAACATTGCAGACACCATTGCTTGCGAAGACACGCGCCACACGCAGGCCCTGCTGCGCGCCTATGGCATCGACAAGTCGGGCGCGCAATTGCTGGCGGTACATCAGCACAACGAAGCGCAGGCGGCGCAGGCCGTGATAGAACGACTGCGCGCGGGCCAGCGCGTGGCCTACGCCAGCGACGCCGGCACCCCGGCCATCAGCGACCCGGGTGCCCGCCTGGTCGCGGCGGTGCGCTTGGCCGGCCTGCGGGCAGTTCCGCTGCCAGGCGCCAGCAGCGTCACGGCCGCACTCAGTGTGGCCGGCAGTGCGCAAGAGGACGCTGGCGGCTTTGTCTTCGTCGGCTTTCTGCCTAACAAGGCGGGCGAGCGCGCCAGCGCAGTCGAGACGCTGCGCGTCGAAGCACGCTGCGTGGTGCTGATGGAAGCGCCGCACCGCATTGAAGCATTGGCGGCGGCGCTGGCCACGCTGGGCGAGCGCCAGGTCACGATCGGACGCGAGCTAACCAAGCAGTTCGAGGAAATTGCCAGCGTCAGCGCAGTCGCTTTGAGCTCCTGGTTGATGCAGGACGCCAACCGCCGGCGTGGCGAATTTGTGCTCGTGCTGCACCCGCTGCCAGCCGATACGCAAAGTGGTGCGGATGACCGCGTGCTGAAACTCCTGCTGGCCGAGCTGCCGCTGAAGACCGCCGTCAAGCTGGCCGCCGAGATCACCGGCGAGCCGCGCAATTCACTCTACGACCTGGCGCTGAAACTCAAGGGCGCTTGAGGGCTTGGTGAAAGTTGCAGAATTCGCGACCCTCGTCGGCGGCGCCAGTGACTCGAGCAAATCGAGTCCCCACCCTCGATCAGCCTGGCCACTTGTCAAACAAGCGCACCGCCACACGCTCGCCCCACAACTCGATGGCGGCAGCGGTACCTGCGTGGGCCTGATTGGCAGCGTCACCACGCACATAACCGAGTGCCACGCAGGCACCAGCCAGCGGACTCCAGCCTGCCGAGGAGATTTCACCCACGCTTTGAGCTGCCAGCAGGATGGCCTCGCCACCCCAGGCATAGGCCACTGGATCGTCAAACACCAGCGTCACGAGCTTCTTGCGCAAAGGCTCATCCCGGCTGGCCAGCAAGGCGGTCTTTCCGATGAAATCAGTCGTCTTGTCGAGTTTGATTGCGTAGCCAAGACCTGCTTCCCAGGGCGATTCATCCGGTCCCAGCTCGGCACCCCAGGCGCGCCGACCCTGCTCGATGCGCAGCGCATCGAGCGCGTAGTAGCCGGCATCACGCAAGCCCAGATCGGCACCCGCCGCCATCAGCGACAGGTAAACGTGACGCGCCATTTCCACCGGCACGTAGAGCTCGAAACCAGGCCCGCCGACATAACTCATGCGGGCAGCGCGCACACGGCCCCAGCCAAGTTCGATCAGCTTGGTATGGGAGAACTTCAGCGCCTGCGGCGTAAGGTTGTCCGGGCTGACACGGGCCAGCAGCTCGCGTGCCTTCGGCCCCATCACCGACAGCACGCTGTAGAGCGCTGACACATCCGTCAACAGTGCATGCTCGGTGGCGCCAATGTGCCGTGAGATCCAGTCCAAATCGCGCACCGTCTGCGCCGAACCTGTAACGATCAGGAAGCTGTCCCCCAT
>CAYHDD010000248.1:0-5300 GCA_964355195.1 uncultured Rhodoferax sp.
TGCGGGTCCGTATTGTGGCGCGCGTTGCGAATCTTCAAATCGCCATAGCGCGTAAACAAGGTGCCGTTACGCGCATTGCGCGTCGGCATCACGCAGTCGAACATGTCGACCCCCTGCGCCACTCCTTCCAGCAGATCTTCCGGTGTACCCACACCCATCAGGTAGCGCGGCTTGTGCGCCGGCAGGCGGTGCGGCGTGTGAGCCATGATGCGCAGCATCTCATCCTTGGGCTCGCCGACGCTGACGCCGCCAATGGCATAGCCGGGGAAGTCCATTGCCACCAATTGCTCCAGTGAGTCCTGGCGCAGGTGCTCAAACATGCCACCCTGCACGATGCCAAACAGCGCGTTCGGGTTTTCCAGACGGGCAAACTCGGCCTGGCAGCGCTTGGCCCAGCGCAAGCTGAGCTCCATCGAACTGCGTGCCTCGGCTTCGGTGGTGAGCTGGCCCCTGGTCTTGGGTTCGACCGAAATGTAGGGCGTGCACTCGTCGAACTGCATCGCGATGTCACTGTTCAGCACGGTCTGGATCTGCATTGAAATCTCGGGCGTCAAGAACAGTTTGTCACCGTTCACAGGGCTTGAAAACTTGACACCCTCCTCTGAAATTTTGCGCATCTCGCCCAAACTCCAGACCTGAAAGCCGCCGGAGTCGGTGAGGATCGGCTGATTCCACTGCTCGAACTTGTGCAGGCCGCCAAACTGGGCCATCACCTCCAGACCGGGGCGCATCCACAAATGAAAGGTGTTGCCCAGGATGATCTGAGCGCCCATGTCACGCAGGCTTTGCGGTGTGACACCCTTGACCGTACCGTAGGTCCCCACGGGCATGAAGATCGGCGTTTGCACGACGCCGTGGTTGAGTCTCAGGCGGCCGCGGCGCGCGTGGCTGCCGGGGTAGCCGCCCTCGGGCGTGGTGGCGGGGTCGGATTGCAGCAGTTCAAATTCAAGCATGGTTCAGGCTGGGTGTGGCTCGCGCCAGAATGGCGGCGCAGTTTACGCCACGCGCGAGCGTGCCGTAGTTGTGCTGGCCGCGTTGTGCCAGGCGCGACTGGCAGAAGGCGTCGCTGACGAAGGCCGGTGCATGGCGGATCAAGAGTGAGGCCTGCAGGGCCAGCGCCATGCGGTCAACGATGTCACGCGCGCGGTATTCGAGCTCGCGCGAATCTTTCAATTCCTGTGCCAAACCGACCAGCACGGCGTCCAGCGCCGCATGGGTGCCGCGCACGGCCGCGACCTCGGCAAAGAAGGCGTCGATCACCGCAGGGGTCTTGGTCATGGCACGCAGCACGTCCAGGCACTGCACATTGCCGCTGCCCTCCCAGATGGCATTGACCGGCGCCTCGCGGTACAGGCGCGGCAGCATGCTGTCTTCCATCACGCCGCTGCCGCCAATGCACTCCATGGCTTCATAGGCATGGTTGGGTGCGCGCTTGCAGATCCAGTACTTGCCGACGGCGGTGACCAGTCGCACCAGCAGGTCTTCCTGCTCGTCGCTTCGCTGGTCCATGGCGCGCGCCATGCGCATCGTCAACGCCAGCGCGGCTTCACTTTCCAGCGCCAGATCGGCGAGCACGTTTTGCATCAGCGGCTGCTGGTTCAAAACCTTGCCAAAGGCGGATCGCATCGAGCAATGGTGCAGCGCCTGGGATGTCGCCATGCGCATCCCGGCGCTGGAGCCGATCATGCAGTCGAAGCGTGTCATGGCCACCATCTCGATGATGTTGCGCACGCCTCGTCCTTCCTCGCCGACCATCCAGGCCAGCGCGCCGCGCAACTCGGTCTCGCTCGATGCATTGGAGGCATTGCCCATCTTCTTTTTCAGACGCAAGATTTGCAGCGCGTTGCGGCTGCCGTCCGGGCGCCAGCGCGGTAGCAGGAAGCATGACAGCCCCAGCTCCGTCTGTGCCAGTACCAGAAAGGCGTCGCACATCGGTGCCGAAACGAAGTACTTGTGACCGACCAACTCATAGGCCTGGCCCGGCCCGCTGGCGCCAATGGCGTAGGCGCGCGTGCTGTTGGAGCGAACATCCGAGCCGCCCTGTTTTTCGGTCATCGCCATACCGATGGTGATGCCCTGCTTTTGCGCCGCCGGGACGTTGCGCGGGTCGTACACACGCGCTGTCAGCTTGGGCTCCCAGAGCTGCGCCAGGCTGCTTTGCAAACGCAGCGCCGGTAGCGCCGCAAAGCTCATGGTGATGGGACAGCCGTGACCAGCCTCGACCTGGCTGTGCAGGTAGACCTTGGCGGCACGTGCCACATGGGCACCGGCACCGGGCTGGCTCCAGGGCGACGCGTGCAGGCCATGTTCGATGGCGGTCTGCATCAACTGGTGGTAAGCCGGGTGAAAGTTCACCTGGTCGATGCGACGCCCAAAGCGGTCGTGACTGTCAAACTCGGGAATGTGCTTGTTAGCCAGGCGCCCGAGTTCAAGGTAGTCTGCCGAGCCCGTCAGCTGCCCGAAGGCGTGGAGATCGCTCTGCGCCCATCCGGCGCCCTCACGTTGCACGGCTTCCACCAGGGCCGCGTCCTGGCGGTACATGTTGTAGCCGCACAGTTCCGTGGCGAGGTTGCTCAACTCGTGCGTGTCGGCCAGATAGCGCGCCGCCGATGGGTTGTAGGTGTCTGTCGTCATGGCATCTCCGGTTGCATACGAGCATGGGGAAAGGGGCCTGCCCTGTCAACCTATTGTGCGACACCCTTGAGGGCTGCGCTCACCAATCGACCAGGCTCAGGCCGACGCTCAAAACGGTGCGATGGCGGTTGTAATCGACCAGCGAGTCGCCGTAACCGCTGAACAGCTGGGTATGAAAACGCAGCTCCGACTGCCCGCCCGGCAAGCCCCGTTCACCGAGCTTGCGTAGCCATTCCAGGCGCAGCGAACCGCGCGCGTCAGTTTTCAAGGAGTGACGCAGCGTCAGGCCCAGGGTGTGGTCGCGATTGACGTCCCAGAAGGCGGCGATTTCGGCGTTGCCGACGTAGTCGCTGATGCCTGGGTTGTCGTCGTCAGTGGGGTCTTCCTGCACGCGCCGCCAAAGTTTGCCCTGCAACCGCAATTGGTCACCCTTTTCCAGCCCCGCCAACAGCACCGTGCGATTCCAGCTGCGCGACAGCGGTAAAGCCTGTCCGTTGGATTGATGCACCACGCTCAAGCCGCTGTAACGCCAGCGCCAGCCCAACGGCAAGGACATATCCGTGGGGTAGATGTAGGTCACCTCGGGCTCGTGGTCCGTCGTGCGGAACGGGCGCGACAGGTCACCGTTGAAGAGTTGCCAATAGGACTGCTGGCTGTAGCCAAACCAAAGCGAATCGCGTTTGAGCGACTGCTCATGCGTCAGCACGCCCTGCGCAATCTTGGTGCGCACCGAGAGTTGAATGCGGGTCTCGCTGGTGCTGTAGGGCAGCACGCTGGCGGCGGTGTGTTCGGGTGATGGCGATCCCGGTTGGATATTCACGCTGTCGGAGCCGATCCAGCTCAGGCTGATCGGGCGATAGCCCCGAATGCCGAAGGTGCCGCAGTCACTCCCGGCCTCCAACTCCCAAAAGCGCGACAGCTCGGTGAAACGGGCGTTCTTGCAGTCGTGGGACAGTGGCACGGTCATGCTCAGCGTGACCGGTGGTGGTGGTGGTGGTGGCGGCGTTGCGGGCAACACGGGCAGAGCCATTGACGTGGCCGGCTGCTGCTGCGCGGCCCAGCGGTCGAAGCAGGCCAAGCGCGTCGACGCATCGCCGTTCAGGGCGACGCAGGCTTGCCAACTGGTTTCCTGCGGCGCTGCGGGCGGCGCCGGTTGCGCCTGCGCCAAGCCCAGGATGGCACTGATGGCCAGTGATACGACAGCCGCCAACTTCCTCATGAGCTCAGTCCTGCAAAGGGCAAGCACTCAATCCGCCCGAGCCAGGGCCAGCGCAGCGTTGTCTTGCGCCCTCTTGGCAAATTCCGCGCGCAAGGCCTTGAGCTTCTCGCGCGGGTCTTCCTTGACCGAGATTTTATCGAGCGCCATCTCGGCGATAAAGCGGCTTGGCTGCGCCGCAATCATTCCGCGCCCCTTTTTGCGTTTGCGCGTCCAGCTCACCGCCAGACTGCGCTGTGCGCGCGTGATGCCGACGTACATCAGGCGACGCTCTTCTTGCAGACGCGCCAGCAGGTCTTCACTCATCGGGCCGTCGGCGCGCCCACCCGGATTGGCGTCGTCACCCAGCTTGAACGGCAACAGGCCCTCGGTCACGCCGGCCAGCATGACGTGTGGCCACTCCAGACCCTTGGCCGCGTGCAGGGTGGACAGCGACACCACGTTCTGATCGGTCTCGCGTTCGCTCAGCGTGGACAACAGCGAGATCGTCTGTGCAACCTCCAGCAGAGACTTGAGTTCGGCAGGTTCGTCAGCGCCGCTCAGGTCCGCGATCTGACCGCCGCAGCGGGCCGACATCCAGTCGCAAAAATCGATCACATTGGTCCAACGCGCAGCCGCCAGCTTTTCACTCTCTTCACCGTCGACCAAATGCTGCTCGTAATTGATTTCCTTCAACCAGTCGTGCAAGAACTCACCTGCCGCCTGAGCCCCAAGGGTGTGGCGGGCGCGAAACTCCAGGTCGTTCACGTAGCGACCGAACTCGTGCAGACTGCCAAGTGCCTTGGCGCTCAACGCGCTGCCCAACGATGAGGAAAACAGCGCTTCAAACAAACTCACCTTGTACTTGCTGGCGAAAACGCCCAGCTGGGCAAGCGTCTGGTGCCCGATGCCGCGCTTGGGCGTCGTCACGGCGCGCAAAAAGGCCGGATCGTCGTCGTTGTTGATCCACAGCCGAAACCAGCTGCACAGGTCCTTGATCTCGGCGCGATCAAAAAAACTGGTGCCACCCGAGACCTTGTAGGGAATCGCCGCCTTGCGCAGCGCTTTCTCGAACACCTTGGCCTGATGGTTGGCCCGGTACAGCACGGCGAAGTGCTTGAACTCCTGGTATTGGGCACCGCCCAAGGCGTTGTTGCCGGCACGCAGACTCTGGATGCGCGCCACCACACGCTCGGCCTCGTGTTCTTCGCTGTCGGCATCGACCACGCGCACTGGCTCACCAGCGCCCAGATCGCTCCACAGGTTCTTCTCGAACAACTTGGGGTTGGGGCCTATCACGTTGTTGGCAGCCTGCAAAATAGCCCCGGTAGAGCGATAGTTCTGCTCCAGCTTGATGACTTTGAGCTTCGGGAAGTCGACCGGCAGCTTCCTCAGGTTGTCCAGCGTAGCGCCGCGCCAGCCGTAGATCGACTGGTCGTCATCACCCACCGCCGTAAAGCGGGCCTCGGCC
>CAYHDD010000249.1:0-5292 GCA_964355195.1 uncultured Rhodoferax sp.
GAGGAAGTCTCCGGTGAGGCGGCCCTGGCGGCCATGCCAGCGACACGTCGGGCCGGTGGCAAAGCGTTCTTCATTGAAGGCTTCAATGAAGTTGAACAGCGCTGGGAGACACCGCTTGCCGGGCGTCGGTACAGTAGTTTTCAGGCGGGTATCCAGATGGCCAACCGGGCGGGGGCGCTGAACGACATCGAGTATTCCGAATTTGTCATGAAAGCGCAGGCCTTCTGCGAGGCTATTAATGCCACCGCCGACTTTCCGGAGATGCGCGAGGAGGTGGCTCGGGCGCGGGAGCTCGATCAGTTTGCCACTGAGCACGACGCCCAGCTCGAGTTCTTGTTGCGTGCCCGTGGTGCCGCCTGGAGCCCCGGCTATGTTCAACAAAACGCTTCGCGCCTGGGTTTTGTGGCGGGTGTGATTCCAGGGCGCATGGTGGCTCCGGCCAGTGTGCCCGGCCTGCCGCCGGTGCTCGGGTTGAGTTTCAGCACGCAAGCGGCGATGGCCGAGGATCCAAGCCAGTCGGCAATTCGTGAGCTGGCCATCAGCCTGGATGTGGCGCAGGTTGCCCGCAGCGAGCAGGCATTTGCCCGCATGCGCGAGCTGGCCGGCCTGCTGGCGCAAAGTATGGACGGCGTGGTGACCGACGACAAGGGGGTCGCCCTGACGCCTGACGCGATGGAACTGATCGGGGCCGAGCTGGAGTTGCTTTATGACCGGCTCGACGAACGCGATCTGTCGGCCGGATCGGCGGCGGCGCGTCGCCTGTTTTCCTGACGTGGTGGGCTTCTCACAGGGTTCCAGATGACGCTTGATCTGTTTCAATCGAGCGAGCCTTCACCGGTGCGCCGCGCTGCAGAACTCAGGCTTGTCTTGCACGACCACGCGCATCGCTACTACGTTCTCGATCAGCCGACGCTACCGGACGTCGAGTACGACCGCTTGTTCAGTGAGCTTCTGCAGATCGAGAGCCAGTACCCGGAACTGGTGACACCGGATTCACCTACGCAGCGCGTTGGTGGGGCAGCGCTCGATTCCTTTGTCAGTGTCCGGCACGCTGTACCGATGTTGAGCATCCGTACCGAGACCGACACCGATGCTCGCGCCGCACAAAGCTTCGATGCGCGTGTTCGACGCGAACTGGAGCTCGAGGTCAGCGACGCTCCTGTGCGCTATGTCGCCGAGCCCAAGTTCGATGGACTGGCGATCAATCTTCGCTACGAAAGCGGCACTTTGGTCCAGGCTGCGACGCGCGGTGATGGCGAGGTCGGCGAAGACGTCACTCAAAATATCCGAACGATTGGACAGATTCCCTTGTGTTTGCCCGCTGCCGTTCCCGCTGTGCTGGAGGTGCGCGGCGAGGTCTATATGGCCCGTGATGACTTCGAGCGGCTCAACGAGACTCAGCGCACCAAGGGTCAAAAGACTTTCGTGAACCCGCGCAATGCTGCCGCCGGTGCTGTGCGTCAGCTCGACCCGGCGATTGCGGCGCAGCGCCCCTTGAGTTTTTTCGCCTATGGTTTAGGCCAGTGCAGCGCGGCTGCGGGCGCAGCGGTGGCCTTCGAATCTCACTACGAGCTGTTGCAAAGCCTGCGCAGCTGGAGTTTTCCCGTATCGGATCTGGTCCGGATCGTGCACGGCGGCGATGAACTCGCCAATTACCACGCATTTATCGCCGGGCAGCGCGACCAACTGGGATTTGATATCGACGGCGTGGTCTACAAGGTAGACAGCCTGGCGCTGCAGCATCGCATGGGGTTCGTGACGCGTGAGCCACGCTGGGCGGTGGCGCACAAGTTTCCCGCACAGGAGCAGCTTACGACGGTGCTGGGCATCGAAGTGCAGGTCGGGCGCACCGGCAAGCTGACGCCAGTCGCCAAGTTGGCGCCCGTTTTTGTTGGCGGTGTGACGGTGACGAATGCCACACTGCACAATGAGGACGAGACGCGCCGCAAGGACGTGCGAATCGGTGATACGGTCATCGTGCGACGTGCTGGCGACGTCATCCCCGAGGTCGTCGGCGTGCTGATTGAACGCCGCGTCGACGCTGCTCCAGCGTTCAGCATGCCGCGGCAGTGCCCCGTCTGTGGCAGTGCGGCCGTGCGCGAGGAAGGCGAGGTTGACTACCGCTGCAGCGGCGGCTTGTTCTGTAGTGCCCAACGCAAGCAGGCCATCCTGCATTTTGCGCAGCGACGCGCCGTCGAGGTGGAAGGCTTGGGTGACAAACTGGTGGATCAGTTGGTTGATGCCAATTTGATCCGCAGTTTGCCAGACTTGTACCGACTCGCGCTGCCGATGCTGGCCGGTCTGGACCGAATGGGGGAGAAGTCGGCGCAAAACATTTTGGACGCGCTCGAGAAGTCCAAGCCCACCACCTTGGCACGTTTTCTCTTCGGACTCGGCATTCGTCACGTCGGCGAGGCTACTGCAAAGGAATTGGCACGTCATTTTGGAAAACTGGACGCGATCTTGAATGCTGATCTTGAAGCGCTGCTACAGGTCAGGGACATTGGTCCGACGGTTGCCGACAGCGTGCGCACGTTCTTTGGCCAGACGCACAACCGGGAAGTGATACAGGCTCTGCGTGACTGCGGCGTCAACTGGTCAGAGAGCGAACCTGTGCCGGTCGGCCTGAAACGCTTGTCGGGCAAGACTTTCGTCATCACCGGCACACTGCCCCGGATGAGCCGCGACCAGACCAAGGACATGATTGAAACGGCTGGTGGCAAGGTGGCTGGCTCGGTCAGCAAGAAGACTTCCTACCTGGTGGCAGGCGCCGAGGCCGGCAGCAAACTCGACAGGGCGCGCGAACTGGGCATTGCGGTGCTCGACGAAGATCAACTCAAGGAGCTACTTGATGGCGCAACGTGAGATCTTGAAGATGGGGGATGCCCGACTGCTGCGCATCGCAAGGCCGGTGACCCAGTTTGATTCCGATGAACTGCACCTTCTGGTTTCCGACCTGCTCGACACCATGGCCGCCGTTGATGGCGCTGGTCTGGCGGCACCGCAGATCGGGGTTGATCTTCAACTGGTGGTCTTTGGCACCAACGCACGCAACCCGCGCTATCCTGACATGGCGCCGGTGCCACGGACCGTGTTGATCAATCCGGTCATCACACCCTTGACGCCAACAGTGGGCGAGGGCGTGGCACTCGAGGTCGAGGATTGGGAGGGTTGTCTGTCGGTGCCGGGCTTGCGTGGCGTAGTGCCAAGGTTTTCGCGCGTTCGCTACGCGGGTTTTGACCAGTATGGTGACGCTCTGGAGAGAGTCGTCGATGGCTTTCACGCGCGTGTGGTGCAGCATGAATGTGACCACCTGATTGGCAAGCTGTACCCGATGCGTATGCGCGACTTCAGTCGCTTCGGCTTTACCAGCGTCCTGTTCCCAGGGCTCGACGCTGCGCTGGACGACTAAAGACCACCGTCGTGCGCTATCATCCCGCCAAGATGACACCGTCAAATCACTAGAGAGGTCAACATGGAGAGGCATACAACGGTTCCCGCGGCTTTGACGGCTGACGACCCCGTCCCACAGCAGAAGAGGGACAGGGCCGGAGCGCATCCGATTTTTCTCATCTTGCTTGGCGGTGTCGTCGCCCTTCTGGTGTTCACCGTGATCCGGCGACTCTGATTCCAATTCAAAAGCATCCCAGTGTTTTTTGGCTCGCCTTGGCGTGCCGGAGAACTGCCTGCGGCTCGACGCCCAGACACCAAAGATTTGGAAATGGAATCAGTTTCCGGGCTTCATGGCGCGTGCCACTTCCTTGCCCAACTCGATCACAGCCATCGCGTAGTAGGCGCTCCAGTTGTAGCGTGTGATGACGTAAAAGTTTTCCGTGCCGACGAAATAGCTTGGTGGCGCATCGCCGTTTTGCAACTCAATCAGGGCCATCAGCCCAGGCTGTGTCAGAGCCTGAGCATCGAGCAGGGCGCCTTTGGCGATAAGCTGGGTGACGCTCAAGGTTGGCAAGACGTCATTGGTCAAGAGCGCCTCGAGTTCCAACTTGTCGGCATCAAAGCGCACCCCGTAATGGGTCGGTAGGCCGACCTGCCAGTTAAAGACTTTCAAATAGTTGGCCACCGAGCCAATCGTGTCGGTGGCACTTCTTTGTAAATCGATCTTGCCGTCACCGTCAAAATCAACGGCATACCTGGCCCAGCTCGACGGCATGAACTGGGGCATCCCCATGGCGCCAGCGTAACTGCCCAGAGCGGTCAGGGGGTCAAGACCGGTGCGCCATGCCAAGCTAAGAAACTGCTCAAGTTCGTCCTTGAAGAAGGCGCTGCGCTGGGCGGCGCGCGGGTGCTTGAGTGGAAAATCAAAAGCCAAGGTCGCCAGTGCGTCCAGCACCCGGATCTTGCCCATCTGGCGACCATAGATGGTTTCCACGCCAACGATGCCGACGATGATCTCGGTCGGAACTCCGGTTTCGCTCTCGGCACGCGCCAGGGCGCGGCGGTTGTCCTGCCAGAATTTCACCCCGGCCTTGATTCGAACCGGTTCGATGAATCGGCTGCGGTAAAGCTGCCAGTTCTTCGGCACCCCAGTCGGCGGAGGTTGAATCAATTTGGCGACCGACGGCAAATAGTGCGCCTGTGCCAGTACCTTGCGCACCCAGTCAACCTCCAGATCGCGCCGTTCGGCGATGTCGGCTGCGGCCAGCATGACATCTTCGCGCAGCGCGTAGGCCGGGCCTGATGCGCTGCCAGGCGTCGAGGCAGTTTTCGCAAGCGCCGTCTTCCTTGTATTTTGCTGGCTTGCCGCCATGCTGGAGAGCGCGCAGCAGCCGATCAGCAGCGCTGCAGAAATGGATTGGGCGTTCACGATGGTTGGCGCAATTGTTTGAATTCGTTTTGCAGTGCAGTCAGCGCACGCATTTGCTTTGAGTTGGCAGCGTAGCGCTGTGCCTCCAGTCGCAGCAGCCAGTCGCGCAGCGCCGCCGCCCCAAGGTCGTTCGGGTCGGATTGCTGCTTTAGCTGCTCAGCAAGTCGGCGTGGTGGCGTATTCGTGGCAACACGGAAACCTCGTTTTTGCAGATGCACCGTCACTCGCCCGAGCAGGCGCAGCCAAGGGTCCTGACGCTGACGCTCCAGCAGTGTCCAGGCTGCGCCGCTGAGGCTCGCCAGCACGACCAGACCGAAGATCAGGTAGCTCAAATGTTCCCAACTGGGGGACTCGAAGCCGATGTCGCGCAGCAGATTGAACTGCTTGCCCTGGGTGTAGTTCAGCACCCACTGGTTCCATCCATTGTTCGTGGCTTCCCACAAGGCGCGCAATTGGGTCAGCAGCGCCGG
>CAYHDD010000250.1:0-5275 GCA_964355195.1 uncultured Rhodoferax sp.
CCGAAGACACCTCGGCCGAGAAGATGGGCAAGATCACGGCAGGCATGCCAGGCCTCCCCGGCGGCATGAAATTCCCCTTTTAGTGATGGGCTACTGCGCGACTGTGAGGCGTCGTTGCGGGTCCCGTCGGGAAATCCTCATGGACAGACGTCCATTGCGGTTTCCCGCCACCCGCGCCTAGCCTGACAGTCGCTCGCTACGCCTCGCTTACTTTGCTCAACATGTCCCATAACACTGCCCTTGAAGTTTTGATCCAGTCACTTCGGCGCCTGCCGGGGGTGGGGGTCAAGTCGGCTTCGCGCATGGCGTTTCACTTGCTGCAACACGACCGCGTTGGTGCCCTGCATCTGTCACGGGCCTTGCAGCTCGCGGTGGACAACGTCGGTCATTGCGAGCGCTGCCACACCTTTACCGAAGGCCCGGTATGTTCTACCTGTGCCAACCCAACGCGCGACACCAGCAAGTTGTGTGTGGTGGAGACACCCGCTGACCAGTCGGCGGTCGAGCGCACTGGTGCCTATAAAGGTCTGTACTTTGTGCTGATGGGCAAAATCAGCCCACTCGACGGCATTGGGCCGAATGAAATCGGGCTCAAGAGACTGTTTGAGCGCGCTTGCAATGGTGTCGTGCAGGAGGTGATTCTGGCTACCAACTTCACCGCCGAAGGCGAGGCCACGGCGCACGTGATCAGTGAGGGCCTGCGCGCCAAGGGTCTGCACCTGAGCCGTCTTGCGCGCGGCGTGCCGGTGGGCAGCGAACTCGAGTACGTGGACCTGGGCACCATCGCGCACGCCCTGGTGGACCGGCGTTAGCCGCGGCGGCGGGCCGCTGCAAGATTGTGGCTAGTACAAACCCCCACGGGAAGTTACCGATGCGCAATCTGACGGGTCTGGATATGCTGGCTGCGCTTTCAAAGTTTTCCACCCACTTGAACCTGTATCCCCATGGCTTTCACGGGCTGCACCCGGCGCACCTTTTCCTCAACTGCGGCATCGCTCGTAGCGCTCGCCGCTGCACCGGCGCTGCGCGCGCAGCCTCGGCTTGAGAAGACCAGGCTGACGTTGGCCTCGGCCAGCATGTCCGATTTTCGCTTCTTGCCGGTCGTCATCGCCGAGCAACTGGGGTACTTCGGCGCCCAGGGCCTGGAGCTTGACATAGGAGACTTCCCGGTCGGCTCTGCCGATGTCGTGGCGGGTTCATTCGAGCAGGTCATCAGCCAGCACGACAAGGGGCACAAGGTTCAGTCATTCGTCCTGCTGAGTCGCTCGCCGGCGTTGAGCATGGGCATTTCCTCCAGGGCACTGCCGCATTACCAGTCGCTGCTCAACCTCAAGGGAAAGAAAGTCGGCGTGAACAAGCAGGGGTCGCTGAGTCACATTACCGCCACCGCCGTGTTGGCGCGGGGTGGCGTGAGCGGAGCTGAGGTCAGTTTCATGACGGTGGGCAGCGGCAATGCAGCGCTGACGGCCTTGCGCTCTGGCCAGATCGATGCGATCTGCCACACCGAGCCAGTCATGACACAACTCGAGCAGAAGGGTGATATTCGTATCATCGCCGATACCCGCACGCTGAAGGGAGCGTTTGATGTCTTTGGAGGTCCGATGCCCATGGCCTGCCTCTACGCGAGCGCCGATTTTGCACAGAAAAACCCGCACACGGTGCAGGCCTTGACCAATGCGGTCGTGCACAGCCTGAAGTGGTTGCAAACCGCCGGTCCAGGTGACATCATCAAGACCGTTCCTGAAGCCTATTTGCTCGGCGACCGCGCCCTGTACCTGGCAGCGTTCAACAAGATGCGCGACGTGATTTCTCCCAACGGGCTGATGCCCGAGGAAGGGCCTGGCACCGTATTGCGGGTTCTGTCAGCCTTTGATCCCAGTATCAAGACCGGTAGTATCGATCTTGGCAGAACCTACAGCAACCTGTTCGCCAGACAGGTGCCCGAGCTGTTCAAGGCACGGCGCCTTGGCGCTTGACCGCGCGAACCTTCTTCTTCGTCGGCGAACGTACCGCGGCCGCGCCCGTGCCCTTCTTGCGCTTGCCTGCACTCGCCAGCTTGCGTGTCGGCTTAGCCTTGCCCGCCTTGCGCGCGCCGGACTTGGCGACGCGCTCAGCGCCGAGCGAGAGCTGGCCGTTGTCGGCCAGGTGCAGCGCGACGTCGGTTGACAGGTGCGGTGAGCGTGGCACCAGCAGGCTGGAGCCTGCCTTGATTACAACGCGCGCTGGAATATTGTTGACCGCGCGCAGTGCCAGCTCGGTCATGCCGACCCGCTTGGCGGCATCGGACGGCTTCATCGTGGTCGGCGCCAGCCAGACCGTCCAGCTGGCGAGGCGGCCACCCGTGTACGCTTCCAGATTGCTCTGGAAGATGACTGCGTTGTCCCAGGGCAGCAGGATTTGGGGTGTACCGGCGGCCAGAATGACAGGACGGTTGACGACCGACGGATTCAGCGCCTTGAAGTCGGCCAGAGGTACTTCGGCCAGTTTGGCGGCCAGCGCCACGTCAATGTCGTGCTTGATGTCCACCGATTGAAAATAGGGGTGATTTTCGATGTGCGGCAGGCGTGAGTTGAAGGCGCTTGGGTCGCTCACAATGTTTTTGATCGCCTGTAGCTTGGGCACGTAGAAGCGTGTCTCCATCGGCATGTTGATATCCGTATAGCCAACGCCAGATCCGGCACGCTGGCTCTTGGCGATGGCCCGGCCGACACTACCCTCACCCCAGTTGTAGGCTGCCAGCGCCAAGTGCCAATCACCAAACATGTTGTAGAGTTTTTGCAGGTAGTCGAGTGCCGCACGGGTGGAGGCCAGCACGTCGCGCCGGTCGTCGCGAAATGCGTTCTGTTTGAGTTCAAAATTCTTGCCGGTGGACGGAATGAACTGCCACATGCCGGCCGCCTTGGCGGTGGAAACGGCCTGCGGGTTGAAGGCACTTTCGACAAACGGCAGCAGCGCCAGCTCAGTCGGCATGTTGCGCCGTTCCAGTTCCTCAACGATATGGAACAAGTACTTGCGCGATCGCTCCGTCATGCGCAGGATGTAGTCGGCTCGGCGGCTGTACCACAGCTCTCGGTCGTGCACCAGGCTGTTTTCAAGGTTAGGCATGCCATAGCCGCGCCGAATGCGTTCCCACAGGTCGGCGGGCGGTTCCAGTGCGGCCACCGCCCGCGAGGCGGCCAGCCCCGCGGTGATGGGCAGCAGATCCGCCCCGACAGGGCTGGCTGCTGGCGCGGCATCGGCACCCGATGCGGGCTTGGGCGGGCTGGACTTCTCGGTGACGGGGCTGGTGCCAGCTTCCCTGGTTTGAATGACGCCTGTACTGGCACAGCCCGTCAGCCCAATCAGACTGAAGAGGCATGCGAGGGCGAGAATCTTCATCGGAACTCGTTCTTCCATTGGCGAAGTGCGGCAAGGACGCTGACCTGATCACTCACACTGGCATCAAAACGCTGGGCGGCGCCAATGACGGCGCGCTGGTCTGTGCGCAAAAATGGGTTGATCCGGCGTTCCAGCGCCATAGGGGTCGGCACGGTCGGCTGCTGACGCTCGCGCAGCAACTGGGCACGCTCCTGATGCGCCAGCAAATCCTGGTTGTCGGCGTCCACAGCCACAGCAAATTTCAGGTTGCTGAGCGTGTATTCATGGGCACAACACACCAGAGTGGCGTCGGGCAAGGCGGCCAACCGGGTGAGCGATGCCAGCATCTGCGCTGGCGTGCCCTCAAAGAGTCGCCCGCAGCCCGCGCTGAACAGCGTGTCGCCACAAAAGAGCAGGGGTTCGGGGTCGGCGACGGCACAGTAGTAGGCAATGTGACCGGCCGTGTGACCGGGTACGTCGATGACCTCAAAGCGCAGACCGAGGCACTCTACCTGCGCGCCCGCCCCGAGCCGGGTCAGGGGCTCCGGCATGACCTCCTGCATTGGGCCGAAGACGCGCGCGCCGCTGGCTTGGCGCAGGGCAGGGACACCCCCGGTGTGGTCGGGGTGGTGATGCGTGACTAGAATGGCGTCGAGCTGGAGGCGCCAGCGCTGCAAGGCATCGAGCACGGGCTGTGCGTCACCGGGGTCAACTACCAGAGCCCGCTGGCCGTCGTGCAACAGCCAGATGTAGTTGTCGGTGAAGGCGGGTATTGGAATTAACTTCATGAACGATCAAATTATAGGTTTGCACGACTGGTTCGCGACGCCGCCCGGACGCTATCTGCTTGCCTGGGAGCGCGCTCAGCTGGAGTTGGCGGTGACTGACATCTTTGGTTATCACGCCCTACAGCTGGGTTTGGCTGAACTTGATGCGTTGAGTGCCAACCGCATGCCGCACCGCTGGCTGGCCACTGCAACGCCGTCGCCCGCAGCGAATTTTGTCACGGATTTCTCGGCACTGCCTTTTCCGGCGAGCAGCCTGGACCTGGTGGTGCTGCCGCACTCGCTGGAACTGGCTCGTGATCCGCATGCCTGCCTGCGCGAGGTGGAGCGCGTCCTGGTGCCCGAGGGGCGCGTCGTAATCTGCGGTCTGAACCCGGTTTCTCTGTGGGGCTTGCGCCAGCGTCGCACCCACCTCTACCGTTGGCTCGGGTTCGGAAAACCGTTCTTGCCACAGGAAGAGTTCATTGGCTACTGGCGTTTGCGTGACTGGTTGCGCCTGCTCGGGTTTGAGGTTGAGGTGGGCCGTTTTGGCTGCTACCAACCAGCATTTACGGGTGACCGGTGGCTGCCTCACTTCGGCTGGTTGGACCGACTGGGCGAGCGTTGCTGGCCGATTCTGGGGGCTGTCTATTTTCTGGTCGCGGTCAAGCGCGTGCGCGGTGTGACGCTGCTGAGCCCTGGTTGGCGCGCACGCAAGGCGGTGGCCGCGGCGCCGGCCTCCATCGCTGGTAGTTCGACGCTCCATCACTCTGAGCGAGTGAACCGACGCAAGCATGAGGAAACCTGATTGAACACCGTAGACATCTACACCGATGGCGCCTGCAAGGGCAATCCGGGTCCAGGCGGCTGGGGCGTGTTGCTCCGGTCTGCGACGACGCACAAGGAACTCTTTGGCGGCGAACTGGGCACCACGAACAACCGCATGGAGATGATGGCCGTGATCGAGGCCTTGTCGGCGTTGAAGCGGCCCTGCCACGTCACGTTGCACGTTGACAGCCAGTACGTGCTCAAGGGCACGACCGAGTGGCTGGCGGGCTGGAAAGCACGCGGCTGGAAGACGGCCTCCAAGGAGCCGGTGAAGAACGTCGATTTATGGCAACGCCTGGATGCCTTGGTCAGCGGTGCGGGTCACC
>CAYHDD010000251.1:0-5275 GCA_964355195.1 uncultured Rhodoferax sp.
TGCCAGGTACGTCGCTGCAACTTCGTGACCACGACCCCCATCTAGAACCGCCAGAAGGTGGGCTACGACCTGCCGCTGGCCGAGATCGTGCTCGACTTCTACGACCAGCTGAAGTCGCGCACGCGTGGCTACGCCTCACTGGATTACGAGATGATCGAGGGGCGCGTGGGTGCGTTGGTGAAGCTCGACATCCTGCTGGCTGGCGAGCCGGTTGACGCCCTGTCGATGATCGTGCACCGCGCACAGTCTGCATACCGCGGTCGGGCGGTGGTGGCCAAGATGCGGGAGATCATTTCGAGGCAGATGTACGACGTCGCAATTCAGGCTGCCATCGGCGCCAACATCATTGCCCGTGAGACAATCAAAGCCCTGCGCAAGAACGTGATTGCCAAGTGTTATGGCGGCGATATTTCGCGCAAGCGCAAACTCCTGGACAAGCAAAAGCAAGGTAAGAAACGCATGAAACAAATTGGGTCAGTCGAGGTGCCGCAAGAAGCATTTTTGGCAATTTTGCAGGTGGAAGATTGATGCAAGTTTTGACCAGCTTCATACTGGCCGCCTTCGTTGGCTATATTGGCGCCTGGTACTTTGGCGCGGTCGATGGGAACTTTGCGCTTTTGCTATTTTTGGCAACACTTGTAACCGGTGTTTACTGGTTGCTTGAGCGTTTTTACTTCTTGCCGCAACGTGAAAAGGCGGTTGCGCGACTTGAGGCGCAGACACAGCAACGTCGTCAGGAACTTGGCAAGATGGGCATCAGCCAGGTCGATGACAACATCTCCGAGGCCAAAGCCAGGTTGCTGGCGCAGCCCTGGTGGCTGGACTGGACGGCCGGTCTGTTCCCCGTGATCATTGCGGTGTTCTTGCTGCGCTCGTTTCTGTTTGAACCCTTCAAGATTCCGTCTGGCTCGATGATACCGACGCTGCTGGTGGGAGACCTTATTCTGGTCAACAAGTACCACTATGGCCTGCGTCTGCCAGTGATCAACATCAAGGTCACCGAGGGCACGGCGCCTCAGCGCGGTGATGTGATGGTGTTTCGTTACCCGCCCAAACCGAGTCTGGATTACATCAAGCGCGTGGTCGGCGTGCCGGGCGACGAAGTGGCCTATCTCAACAAGCGCCTGACCATCAACGGCAAGGCAATCGAGACGAGCACAGTGCCGGAATTTTTTGACGAAGACGTGATGCGCTACTTCAAGCAGTATCAGGAAATTTTGGGCGAACACAAGCATCGACTGCTGGTGGACGATGATCGCCCGGCCTACATACCGGGCGCAGACGACTTTGTATTCAAGCAAAACTGCCGCTATAGTGTCGAAGGGGTGGTCTGCAAGGTGCCGCAGGGGCACTATTTCATGATGGGCGACAACCGTGACAATTCGCTCGATTCGCGCTACTGGGGCTTTGTGCCGGACAAGAACATCGTTGGCAAGGCGTTTTTTGTCTGGATGAACTTCGGCAGCCTCAAGCGTATCGGGTCATTCGACTGATTGGGGAGACATATGAAGATTCAGTTCAGATCCAGACAGCGAGGCTTGTCATTTATCGGCTTGCTGTTTGTTGCTGTCGTGCTGGGCTCAGCGGGCGTGTTGCTGGTTGAATTTGTCCCGACTTACATTGAGTACAAAGGGGTCCAGAAGGCGGCCAACAGGGCGCAGCAGGGCACTTCGGTGGTCGAGGTACGTGCCCTGTTTGACAAGTCCGCGGCGGTCGACAACGTGACGTCCATCAAGGGCTCCGACGTTGATGTCACCAAAGAGGGCGACAGGATTGTGGTCAACTTCGCCTACCAGCGCGAAATCCACATGTTTGGCCCGGCCTACCTGACTCTCAAATACAGCGGGCGCTCCAATTAGCGCGCCCCGGCACAGAGGTGTGGGCGTGTGACTGAAGGATTGACAGCATTGCAAGCCCGCTTGCGGCATGCGTTCACCAATGACCTACTGCTGCAACGTGCGCTGACGCACCGCAGCGCCTCGGCCGACCACAATGAGCGTCTTGAGTTTCTGGGCGACTCAGTGCTGAACCTGGCCGTGGCGGACCTGCTTTTTCAGAGGCTCAGTGGCTTGCCTGAAGGCGATTTGTCGCGGGTTCGGGCCAATCTGGTCAAACAAGACACCTTGCACCGGTTGGCAGTGGAGTTGGGCCTGCCTGAAGTCGTCCGCCTCGGTGAAGGCGAGGCCCGCTCCGGTGGGCATAAACGGCCTTCCATTTTGGCCGATACGCTGGAAGCCATCATTGGGGCGGTCTATCTTGACGCAGGCTTCAGCGCCGCTCAGAGTCTGGTGCATCGTCTGTTCCAGGCCGTTGAAATCAACCCCGAGATGCAAGCCATTGGCAAGGACCCCAAGACCGAACTTCAAGAGTGGTTGCAGGGGCGCAAAATGAATCTGCCTCTGTACCGGGTCGTGGGCACCACGGGTGCCGCGCATCGGCAGACTTTTGATGTAGAGTGTGAAATCATTGAACTCAATTTGGCTGAACGCGGTATTGGTGGCTCACGCCGCGCGGGCGAACAGGCGGCCGCCAGCGCCATGCTGCAGACCCTCAAGACAAAAGTGAAGACATGATGACTGAAATCCTGGAATCCTCTGCACCGGGCCAGCACTGCGGTCTCATCGCCATCGTCGGCAAGCCCAACGTCGGCAAGTCCACCTTGCTGAATGCCCTGGTGGGCCAAAAGATCAGCATCACTTCACGCAAGGCGCAGACGACACGCCACCGTATCACGGGCATACATAGCCAGGGTACCAGCCAGTTCGTGTTTGTTGACACACCGGGTTTTCAGACGCGTCACAACAATGCCCTGAACCGATCCCTCAACAAGACAGTTCTGGGTGCCGTGGGGGATGTTGATCTGGTTCTCTTTGTGGTCGAAGCTGGCGTCTTCAACCAGGCCGATGCCAAGGTTCTTGAACTGCTGAGCCTGGGCATACCGACCATTCTGCTGGCCAACAAGCTCGATCAGGTCCAGCAGCGGGCCGACCTGGCACCTTGGCTACAGGCGATGCAGCAGCGCCATGCGTTTGCTGAATTTGTTCCGATGTCGGCCAAGAACAGTAAGGACATTGAACGTCTGCTGGGCATCTGCGAACGCTTTTTGCCTGAGCAGGCCTGGTGGTACGCAGAGGATGAGCTGACCGACCGCAATGAGCGCTTTCTCGCCGGTGAAACGGTACGCGAAAAGTTGTTCAGGCTCACTGGCGACGAGTTGCCCTACACATCAACCGTCGTGATCGACAAGTTCGAGGAAGAACCTGGGCGCGGCAAGCAGAAGCGCTTGCTGAAAATTGCGGCCACCATTGTGGTCGAACGCGACACCCATAAGGCGATGGTGATTGGCGACAAAGGCGAGCGCATCAAGCGCATTGGTACCGAGACACGGGTGGAGCTGGAAAAGGCACTGGACGCCAAGGTCTTCATCGAGCTCTGGGTCAAGGTGCGCTCCGGTTGGGCCGACGATGAGGCGCGGGTGCGCAGCTTTGGCTACCAATGAAATGTTGGCCCCCGGCCTGGGGCGGCCTGGCGCGGCGGCATTCGTCATTTAGCGGATTGCTGCGTGGCCACGAAGCGCATTTCTGAGGAACCTGCCTATGTCTTGCATCGCTATGACTGGAGCGAGTCGAGCCTGATTCTGGAAGTGTTTACGCGCCACCACGGGCGCATTGCGCTGGTGGCCAAGGGTGCCAAGCGCCCCAGTTCCAGTTTTCGCCCGATCCTGCTGCCGATGCAGCCTTTGCATGTGGCTTTTGGGGGCGATGGTGAAATCCGAACCCTGAAGGCTGCCGAGTGGCAGGGTGGTCACGTGATGCCCAGCGGTGAGGCCCTGCTGTCGGGCTATTACCTAAACGAGTTGCTGCTCTTGTTGTTGGCGCGCGATGACCCGCATCCGCGCCTCTTCGACGTCTATGCCAAGGTGGTGCAGGTGCTGGGCTCCGGGCATGGTGAAGCCTTGCAATCGGCGCTGCGCACCTTTGAGTTGCTGTTGCTGCGTGAGATCGGACTGCTGCCCCTGCTCGACGCCCAAACCATGACCTTACAGGCGCTCGATGAACACGACAGCTACAGCCTGGTTCCCGAAGGTGGTTTGCGCCAGGCCAATCCAGGGGACCGCGCCAGCCTGCGCGGCGCGCAGTGGCAAGTACTCCAGCAGTCCTTGAGCGCCGATGCGCCCTTCACCGCCACATTGCGCGCCTGCTCGGACGTGATGCTTGAATTGAAGCCCCAGTTGCGCGTTCTGTTGAATTACCATTGTGGGGTGACCCATTTGCGCACACGCCAGATGATGATCGACTTGCAGTCTTTATCGATATGACCTCACTTTCTGTCAATCTCAACAAGGTGGCACTGGTGCGCAATACGCGTCATCTGGGCATTCCCAGCGTGACGCGCGCTGCCACCCTGTGCCTGGAGGCGGGCGCGAACGGTATCACCGTGCACCCTCGGCCTGATGAGCGGCACATCCGTGCCACCGATGTGCCTGAGCTGGCCCAGTTGTTGCAAAGCTGGCCAGGGCGGGAATTCAATGTCGAGGGCAACCCCTTTCACAACCTGATGAGCTGCGCTCAGCAACTCATCGAGCGCAAGCTGCCGCTGCACCAACTCACTTTTGTGCCTGACTGCGAAGGTCAGTTCACCAGTGACCATGGTTGGAACTTTCCCGCCGACGCCGAGCGCCTGCGTCCGGTGATTGTGCAAGCCCATGCCTGGGGCGTGCGCGTCAGCCTGTTCATGGATGCGGATGCCACGGCCATGGCGGCCGCCAAGGCGGTTGGCGCCGACCGCGTGGAGCTCTACACCGAACCCTACGCCGCCGCCTGGGCGAGACCAGGGTGTGACGCCCAATTGGCGCGCTTTGCCACTGCTGCACAGGCCGCGATCGACGTCGGCCTGGGTGTCAACGCGGGACATGACCTGAATCGCGATAACCTGGGTGCTTTTGTCCGGCACGTGCCGGGGGTGGCCGAGGTCTCCATCGGTCACGCACTGATCGCCGATGCGCTGGAGATGGGCTACCACGCCACAGTTCAGGACTATCTGCGTTGCATCCGTGGCGGGCTGGCGGCGACACTGAGCGCATGATTTACGGCATCGGTACTGACCTCTGCGACGTGCGCCGGATTGGTGCGAGTCTGGAACGTCATGGCGAGCGCTTCTGCAAGAAGATTTTGAGCGACGCCGAATTCAGTGTTTGGCAGCAGCGCAGCGCACGCAGCCCGGAGCGCGGCGTGCGCTATGTGGCCACCCGTTTCAGTGCCAAGGAAGCCTTCAG
>CAYHDD010000252.1:0-5256 GCA_964355195.1 uncultured Rhodoferax sp.
GGTCGCCTACTTCGATCAGATGCGCAATGCGCTGGACCTGGATGCGACGCTGGTTGACTTCATCAGCCCGGGCAGTGAATGGATCGAGATCGGCAGTCAGCGCAAGCACGTCAAGAGTTACCTGGGTGACTTTCTGTTTTCTCCGGCGCGTGCCAATTCGCCGGTGCGCTCACTCTCGGGCGGCGAGCGCAACCGGCTGTTGTTGGCACGCCTGTTTGCCCGACCGGCCAATGTCCTGGTCCTGGATGAGCCGACCAACGACCTCGACATCGAAACACTCGAGCTGCTCGAAGAACTGCTGCAAAACTACGAAGGCACGGTATTTCTGGTCAGCCATGACCGTACCTTTCTTGACAACGTGGTGACCAGCACCATCGCTTTTGAAGGCGAAGGACTTTGGCGCGAGTACGAAGGCGGCGTGCAGGAGTGGCTGATCCAGTCCAGCCGCAGCCGGGAAGCGCAAAGCGCTGGCGTCTCTTTTGCCGGCAGCGTGGTCAAGGCCAGCGCCAAACCCGTCGCCGAGATCAAGCCGGCCGCAGTTGCTGCGCCCCAGTTCTCGAAGAAGCTGAGTAACAAGGAACAGCGCGAACTGAGCGCTCTGCCGGGCCATATTGAAGCGCTGGAGCAAGAGCAGCGCACACTCAGGGCGGAACTGGCCGACGCCGACGTGTATGCCAAGAACCCGCGGCGCGCCGCCGCCCTGCATGAGCGCGATGCGGACGTTGACGAAGAGTTGCTCGCCTTGCTGATGCGATTGGAAGAGTTGGGGGAGTAGAGGAGCTCGCCCCTTTGGGCAGGGGAAACCCCTCCCTTCACACCGCCACGCGCGATGCACAATGGCGCTCACGCCAGCCAGGGAGTATTGGATGGAACTTGAGTGCAGGAGATCTTGGTCATGAACAACAAATGCTATTCATCGGGAGTCGCTGGACGCGACGTTTTAGGTGTTGGCGCGCTTGCCCTGGCGACTGGGGCTTTGCCGAGCTGGGCGCAGTCGTCCGGTTGGCCGACCAAGCCCGTGACGCTGGTGGTTCCTTTCCCGGCCGGTGGCGGCACGGATGCCTTTGCGCGCCCGTTGTCGGCCCAATTTACAAAACTAACAGGGCGCCAGCTGGTGATCGACAACCGGGGCGGTGCTGGCGGCACTGTCGGAGCCAGCATTGCGGCCAGAGCACAGCCCGATGGCTACACGCTCTTCATGGGCGCTGTGCACCACACCATTGCACCGTCGATGTATCCCAAGCTCGACTACGACATTGAGCGCGACTTTGCGCCGCTGATGCTGGTCGCCAATGTGCCCCAGGTGCTGGTTGTCAACCCGAAGAACGTCACCGGCGACTTCAAGGCCTTGCTGGAGATGGCGCGCCAGAATCCCGGCCGCATGAACTACGCCTCGGCCGGAAGTGGTACATCGCACCACCTGGCGGGTGAACTTTTCAAGCAGCAAACGGCCACCTTCCTGACCCATATTCCGTACCGTGGCGCGGGTCCGGCCTTGCAGGACCTGATCGCCGGCAACGTGGACATGATGTTCGATGGCCTGGGCTCGTCGGCCAACCACATCAAGGGCGGACGCATCAAGGCACTGATGATGGCCGGCAAGACGCGTAGCCCGGCCTTTCCTGACGTGCCATGCGCGGCCGAGTTGGGCTTGCCCGATTACACCGTCACCACTTGGTATGGCATCTGGGCGCCCAAGAGCACGCCTGCAGATATTCAGGCGCGGGCGGTGGAGCTGATCCGCACGGCCGGACAGACCGAGGAATCCAGGGCCATCTGGGCTAGCCAGGGGGCTGAATTTGGCAACCTTAGCCCGCAGCAGTTTGGCGAGTTTGTCAGCGCTGAAGTCAAACGCTGGGCCAAGGTCGTGAAGCTCTCTGGCGCGAAACTCGATTGACGCGGCCGGGTCGCGGCGCCGCTTGGCCATGACCGGGTCCATCCACTGCCATGAATAGCGTTGAATTTACAGCGCTGCTGTTTCTCACTACGGCGGCCAGTTTCTCACCCGGACCCAACACCACTTTGTCCACGGCACTGGCGGCCAACTTCGGCCTGCGGCGCGCGCTCGGTTTTGTTTTCGCCGTGCCGGTTGGCTGGGGTCTGCTTTTCAGTCTGTGCGCGGCCGGTGTTGGCACGCTCGTGCTGGCACTGCCGATGCTGCGCTTGGGCGTGACGGCGGTGGGTGTCACTTATTTGCTCTGGCTGGCCTGGCGCCTGGGCGGCCTGCGCTTTGAGTGGCGCAGCCGCCGTTGGTCGCAAGCACCATCGCACTGGCACAGCGACAGCGCTCGCCTCAACGTCACTTTCTGGCAGGGCGTGTTGCTCCAGTTCCTGAACATCAAGGCCTGGATGCTGGCGCTCACGGTGGTGGCCGGCTGGATCGCCGCGCGGCCCGACGCGCTGCAACGCTTCATGCTGGTGCTTCCCGTCATGCTCATGTTCGGTTTCCTCAGCAACCTCAGCTATGCGCTGATGGGCTCGTTGCTGCGCGATTGGCTCAGCGGGCCCGACGACTCGGGTCAACGTCTGCGCTGGTTTAACCGCTGCATGGCCCTGGTGCTGCTGTTCACCGCCTTGTGGATGAGTCGCATCTGATGTCTTCCAGACCGGCCCATGGCATCAGCGCGCAGCCGCACGCCCTGCGCAACGGTCTCTGGCTGGGTGTGCTGGCCATCAGCATCTTCGCGCTGACGCTGCCGATGACTCGGTTGGCGGTCGGCACGCCTGCGGTGCCACAGCTGTCAGGCATCTTCATTGCGGTCGGGCGTGCCGTCGTCGCGACCCTGCTGTCAGCGGGTTTCCTGCTGGTTGCACGCGCACCCTGGCCGCAGCGCAGCGATTGGTGGCCTTTGTGCGTGGTCGCTCTCGGCGTGGTCTTTGGCTTCCCGCTGTGCACCTCGATCGCCATGCGCCAGGTTGAGGCGGTGCACGCGAGCGTGATCGTGGGCGTGCTGCCGCTGGCCACGGCTGCAGTGGGGGCCTGGCTGCACGGCCAGCGCCCATCCAACGGCTTTTGGTTTTGCGCCGCTCTCGGCACTGCCCTGGTCGTGGCCTTTGCAATCTTGCGCTCCGGGCACAGTGGTCTGGCGCTGGCGCCGGCCGACGCCCTGTTGCTGTTGGCAATGGCTTGTGCCGCTGTCGGCTATGGTGTTGGTGCGCAGCTCTCGCAGCGGATGCGACCCGAATTTGTAATCTGCTGGGCGCTGGTTCTGTCGCTGCCGGTCAATCTGCCGTTGGCTGTGCAGGCATGGCCGCAGACCGCCATCAGAGTTGAAGCCTGGGGCGCTTTCGCCTATGTCGCCGTGTTCTCGATGTGGCTCGGCTTCTTTGCCTGGTACCGCGGCTTGGCGCTGGGCGGCACGGTACGCGTCAGTCAGGTGCAACTGATACAGCCATTCTTGAGCATGCTGTTTGCAGTACCCTTGCTGGGCGAGTCGCTTGATGCGTTGACGCTGGGCTTCGGCCTGGCGGTGATCGCCGTCGTCTTTGTGGGCAGGAAGATGCCTGTCCACCGCCCCCATCGAGCACCGTCACCAGGGACCGACCCATGACTGACACCCCTTCATTGCGCTCACCCTGGACACTGGCCCGGCGCGCCGCCCGCATGAACCCGTCGGTGATCCGTGAAGTCTTGAAGATCACCGAGCGCGCCGACATCATCAGCTTTGCCGGTGGCCTGCCCTCCCCCAAGACTTTCCCGGTCGCCGAGTTTGAGGCCGCCTGTGCCAGGGTCTTGCGTGACCAGCCCCAAGCTGCCTTGCAGTACGCTGCCAGCGAGGGTTTCGGCCCACTGCGCGAGATGGTCGCCGCCAACCTGCCGTGGCCGGTCGATCCGGCGCAAGTCATGATCACGACCGGCTCGCAGCAGGGGCTGGATCTGGTGGCTAAGGTGCTGCTTGATGCGGGCAGCAGGGTGCTGGTCGAGTCACCCACCTACCTGGGCGCGGTCATGGCTTTTACACCGATGGAGCCGGAGGTTGTCGGTGTGCTCAGCGACGAACAGGGCATTGACGTCTCCGATCTGCGCGCCAAAGCACCGGGAGCGCGATTTCTGTATGCCCTGCCCAATTTTCAGAACCCGACCGGGCGCACCATGTCCGAGGCCAGTCGGGTTGCTCTCGGCGTTGAAGCGCTGCAACTTGGCCTGCCGATCATCGAAGACAACCCCTACGGTGATCTTTGGTTTGACGTACCGCCACCGGCTCCGTTGACCGGGCGCAACCCGGAAGGCTGCATCTACCTCGGGTCGTTCTCCAAGGTGCTGGCACCGGGCTTGCGCATGGGTGGAGTGCCGCAGACCTGCTGGCGTTTGCGGTGGCTCAGGGCGTGGCCTTTGTTCCGGGCGCGCCGTTCTACGCCGATCACGGTGATCCGCGCACTCTGCGTCTGTCATTTGTCACGCCCAGCGTCGAAGAAATCAGACGTGGCGTGACAGCGCTTGCGGATGCGCTCAAAATCTACAGCTCTGCCCTGAAACATCCAAAGCCATGAAGACACGCCCTTTTCAGCAAGTTGACGTCTTTACAGCGACGCCCTACCTCGGCAACCCGCTCGCCGTGGTGCTCGACGGCGATGGTCTGTCAAGCCAAGAGATGCAGCAATTCGCTCACTGGACTCATCTGTCGGAAACCGCATTCTTGCTGCCTGCGAGTGTCGCGGGCGCCGCTGCCGGTGCAGACTACCGGGTGCGCATCTTCACCCCGGGCGCGGAATTGCCGTTCGCCGGTCACCCCACGCTCGGAAGTTGCCACGCCTGGCTGGAGGCCGGTGGTGTGCCGAGGCACAGCGACTGCATTGTGCAGGAGTGCGGCGTCGGCCTGGTCAGGGTGCGCCGCCAGGGCACGCAGCTGGCTTTTGCGGCACCTGCGCTCGCACGCAGCGAGCCTGAAGCCGAGCTGTTGGAGCAGGTCCGCGCGGCGCTCGGTCTGGAGAAGCATCAAATCCGAGCCGCCCAATTGCTGGACAACGGCCCGGTCTGGTTGGCTCTGCTACTGGACAGTCGGTCTACCGTGCTGGCGCTGAACCCCGATCACCTGACGCTGAAACACCTGGGGCAGAAAGTGGGTGTTGTGGCGATGGAGGAAGCCGAATGCGGCCCGATGCTGATTGCCCGCTCCAACCGCGAGGCGCGCGCTTTTTCGACACGCGCCGGACAGTCGGCCAGTGCTGACGGGGCGGCACCCGAAGCCGAGGTCAGGGCCTTTGCGGCGCCGGTCGGGATCGACGAAGATCCGGTGACCGGCAGCCTCAATGCGA
>CAYHDD010000253.1:0-5249 GCA_964355195.1 uncultured Rhodoferax sp.
CTGAACCCCGGTTCAGGATGCCGGTTCGGTGGCACTTGCAGACACCTTTTCCGAATTTCTCCAATGAAACATCCCCAGCATTGCGTCATGTAGCATCATGAGATATCATCAAAACTCAGTACTTTTGTTGGTATTCATGTTGGTATCAAATGGCACTCACAGAACTATCGGTCCGCCGGACGAACAAGATCGGCAAGCACGCTGACGGACACGGTCTGTACTTGCAGATCGCGCCAACGGGCGGCAAGTACTGGCGCTATGCCTACCGCTTCGACGGGAAGCAAAAGACACTTGCTCTGGGAACTTATCCCGACATAAGCCTCACGAAGGCGCGCGAACTGCATCAGGACGCGCGAACGCAGCTTGCCTTAGGGATTGACCCCGGCGCGTACAAGCAATTGGCCAAAGCCCAGACCGCGAACACCTTCGAGGAGTTGGCCGCGGAGTGGTTGAGTCGCCAAGCCCTCAAGGACGAGACACGCAAGAAGTTGGCCCTGTGGATCGAGCGTGACTGCGAGCCGCTATCGGCGATGGCTATAGATACGATCATCGCGCGTGACGTTCTCGCGGTGGCGCGGGTTGTTGAACCTTCAAGTGCTGATCGTGCACGCAGACTCGTCGCGCTGTGCGGGCAGATCATGCGCTATGCAGTGGCGATCGGCAGCGCAGAACGAGATCCCACGGGCGACCTCAAGGGCGCCCTCGCCTCACCACCCGGAGGGAATTTTCCTGCCGTCACTGATCCGACGAAGCTGGCGAAGCTTATGCACGCCATCTATGCCCACCGAGGGCACCCGTTGACCGTCGCTGCCCTCAAGTTGAGCGCCCTCACCTTCACGCGGCCCGGCGAACTACGCGGCGCGTTGTGGTCTGAGTTTGATCTGGAAGCGCGAGAGTGGCGCATACCAGCGGCGAGAATGAAAATGGGGCGAGATCACATTGTGCCGTTGTCAAATCAAGCGTTGGAAGTGATCAAGAGTCTGCCGCACACAAGTGAATATTTGCTGCCAATGCAGACTGACAATGAACGACCAATGGCCGCGAACACTGTAGCTGATGCCGTTCGCGGTATGGGCTTTAAGCATACGGCGCATGGATTTAGGGCTACAGCCAGAACCATCTTGGATGAGGTTCTTGATCAGCGAGTTGACCTGATTGAGCATCAATTGAGTCATCAGGTCAAGGACCCCAACGGACGCAGCTACAACCGCACAGCACATCTTCCGGCACGCCGGGTAATGATGCAGACTTGGGCGGACTATCTGGACAAACTACGTGTCGGCCCAGATGCACTTTCGATAGACGCTGGACAGGAACAAGTCGCTGACATGACTGTTGACCGTTCACTTTGAATAGGCCTCCGAGATCGACTGTAGTGACCAAATTTGAGCCGAGGAAGCACAAGTATGAGAACCAAAAACGAGAAACTGATATGCCCTATTGCCGAAGACCTTATTGACATTGTCAGTCTATCTAGGATGTGCGCGGCGCGCGATGGTATGCAACTGGATGAGGCTTGCCATTTCGTAACAATGGCTCTTGTCAATGACGATGAAGTCACCGAGGTTTACCGGACCGACAAGCCTGGGTTGCCAGAATGTATTGGTGAGATAAATGGCAAGTATGATTTCACGAATGTACTGGACGCACTATGGATGCCGTTTCAATCGAAATGGTGGGAAGACCAGGCATCCTTGACAGTGATTCACGCTAAACGAGTCGACGCCCCTGACAGCGTCGCAATTCGCTGGACCGATGCGGAAAGAGCATTTCATCTCTCGCCAAAAGGTCAACATTCTGATCTAACCAATATGCATGAAGGTTTGTCCGAATGTCTGGAACTGGGATCGTCAGGCGACGAACGTAGCCGGCTAGCAACAAAGGCTGCGCAGGCTAGACACGCCAAAACCAATGAGGCAAAGACATTTGTGCGACAGGAGTGGGAGCAACACAGGGACGCCTACAAGGGGAATAAAACCGCATTTTCGCGAGATTATGTGCGAAGAGTGAAACACGAGCTTGACGTGACTATCACTGAAAAGCAACTGCGTGAAGTTTGGTTGTCTGACACCCCGCCTGCAAGCAAACCGGCCGGGTAGCACGCAGGCGGGTGATGACTTAAGACTGCTGCAAGGGGACACTTCATATCAGGCCGTTCGAGGAGGCGGCGCGATATGTCACATAAACCGACCCAGTCAAAACCACCAATTACACCCCGCATTGCAGCGTTGCAGGGCTCTATCAATCACTCTGTCTTCGACCAACTGCCGGACAGCGGTTACGTCCGAGAATCCCAACTGGTGCAAAGCCCCAAAAGGCCGGCGACTCCAGCCCCGCTACCCTTTTCTGCACCGACGCTATGGCGGAAGGTCAAGGCAGGCACTTTCCCAAAACCGACAAGACTGTCTGAGCGGATAACTGCTTGGAATGTCGGCGCGGTAAGAGCCTGGATGGCGCAGCAAGTTACGGCTTGAGATGACGGCAATGTCAAACACCACAGTAGCGAAGTCCAGAAACATCGACCTGGCACATGATCTGACCGCGCACCTCATTTCAGAGATGCACCCTCTGTACCGAGAGAACGAGTATCTCGAAAGACTGCTCGATGCCGGCGACGAATACGAGTTGAACCCGTTGCCCGGCGCAAGTCTGGAAGACATCGTAGACAACCTGAAGATGGTCCAGACCCTGGCATCTGAGCCAGTACCCAAGCCGACAACAGGAGTTGACCGAGAAAGCCGCCACTACGAGGCGACCCATCAACGTGACCAGATTCGACTATTCGCGCAGGTAGCACTGGCGCTGCTGGAGGTCGCCGATCATGGGTAACTTTCTGCGCGAGAACCTACCCGATCCGGTCAGTTACTTCGAGTCTGAATGTTTGAAGCTTCAGGGTAAGGGCAAATGGCGCACTACCTCCTGCAACTTTCACGGTGGCAGCGATTCCATGCGCATCAACACGGCCACCGGTGCGTGGGTCTGCATGTCCTGCAACGCCAAAGGCGGCGATGTCCTGGCCCATTTCATGGCGGAGCACGGGGTGGACTTCGTTACCGCGGCAAAGGCTCTGGGCGCCTGGGATGACAACGGCAGTCTGGACAGGCCACATCGGCCAAAACCACTGCCGGCAAGCCAAGCCATCCAAGTACTGGCCTTCGAGTCAAACCTTACCGCCGTCGCCGCCGGAAACCTCTCTAACGGCGTCCTGCTGACCGACACCGACCGCGCCCGACTGCGAGTGGCAGCGAAGCGCATCAACGCAATCACGGAGGTATTCGCATGATGGAAGTAATAGATTACGAGCGAAATCTGGCAAGTCTCGACGCCTATGCCGGAATCATCCCAGTAGCCCCTTACGTGGAAGCACCTGTCAAGATTACGCCATTGCAGGCCGTCGATGCCCATGCACTGGCACTCATGCAATTCAAAATGCGCGAGGTCATCCTTGACCCCTGGTTGCACTCACAGGACCTGTGCATGGTATTTGCGGCAAGGGGCATTGGGAAAACCCACTTCGCAATTGCCGTGGCCTATGCTGTCAGCACTGGCGGCAAGTTCGCCAAATGGAGCGCGCCAACGCCACGCAAAGTACTCTATCTGGACGGCGAGTTGCCTGGTGGCGTCATGCAACAGCGATTGTTGATGCACTGCCCAGACGTGGAGCCCGAGCCAGGATACCTACGGATCTTCACCCCTGATCTATTGCCCGAGGGCCGCGCGATGCCAGACCTCTCCACCTGTGAGGGCCAGGCAGAGATTGACAACATGATTCTTGATGCCGAGGTCGTGATTGTTGACAACCTGAGCTGCTGGGCGCGCTCAGGACGCGAAAACGAGGCCGAATCATGGCTCCCTATCGCGGACTGGATTCTGAGCCTCAGGAGGCGCGGTATCGCGGTCATCATGGTTCACCACGCCGGCAAGGGCGGTCAGCAACGCGGCACAAGCAAACGCGAAGACTTGCTTGATGTAGTAATTGGCCTGAGGCGCCCGGCCGACTATGACCCGAGCCAAGGCGCTGTATTCATATCCGAGTTCACCAAGGCCAGACACTTGACCGGACCAGACGCCGAGAACCTGGAAATGAGACTCGGCGGTGATGAGGATCGGGCGACCTGGACATGGAGCACAGTTGAATCGTCAACGTATGACCGCGTTGTCGCCATGTCCAACGACGGTTTGAAGCCAGGTGAAATCTGTGCCGAGTTGGAAATTAACAAATCCACCGTGAGCCGCCATCTGCGCAGAGCGCGCGAGCAGGGCGATTTGGTGCCGGGGGGCAAACAATGAACTTACGAGACGCGCTCAGAGCGGCTGTTGCAGGTTGCAACCGCTTAGAAATGCAACATGCAACTTTTCAGGAAAATCATGCAACTTTTATTGCAACGGCGGCGCAACAGAACCCCGCTATCCAGCATGAAATCGGGGTTCATGCTGCAACAGCGATTGCAACTGCCATGCAACATGGACCAAATAGCAGTGCAACTCTCGCCACTTCTGACAAAAAGTTGCAGGTTGCACGCCCCAGTGGATGCAACACGCAACTCGGATCGTTGACAGCGCACCGCCTGGCAAACGAATTGCTCGCCACAGCCATGCGCCGCTGTGACGAGTTCGGCGATGGACCTGCAGCGCGCGAGCAGTTGCGGCAGGAATGCCTGGCAACACCACCTCACCTACAGCAGGACCTGCTGGACCATTTCCGTGGATTGCCGCGGACCTTTCTGGGAGATATTGAATGAAGACAAAACAAGAGATTCACAAGCCACTCACCTGCTCTCTTTGTGGTCAACACCATAAAGAGATGTCCAAATGCGAAGGCGGCTACGTCTGCGAGCCTTGCGCCGAGAAGACGCGGGTCGGACGCGACACAACAACCAGAGCGGTCAAGACCCTCAAGAGAGCCATCCGCGGACAGGCGACGAAGACTCGAACTGAGTTCAACGGCGGCGTCATCGACGAAATGCTGGAATACGACATTGAATCGTCAGGAATGCTGGCCGCTGATGCCTTGCAAATCGGCTCCGCGGTCGCTATTGTTGATGGCGGTGAGGTGCTACCGCAGCACAGCCAGGAGCTCATTGATACGCTGGCAGCACCAGGGGCCACCGCGTTGGACGCATCTGCCAATCGGCTGGAACTGCTCACCAACATGGGAGCTGACGTCGCTGCCATGGCGCTGGATGCAGCAGAAACGATTCAGGCGGACAACAGCCTGGAGAAGATGCTCGCGCACCAGTTGGCGGTAT
>CAYHDD010000254.1:0-5242 GCA_964355195.1 uncultured Rhodoferax sp.
GAGAATAAGACGATGAAACGCCGCTCACTGGTCACTATTTTCACCTCGCCGCTGATCAAACAGCAGACTCTCATTACAGAAATGCTGCGTAACGATCCTGCAGCCATGCGGCGTGTAGCTCACCTGCCGCGTGCCAGCTTCCTGCTCGGCATTGATACCGATCCCAGCCCTTCCGACGATGCCTACCGGCAAATGAAAATTGATCGAAACCTGAAGATTTATTGATCCGGAGAATTCAATGATAAAGAAAGAACCTTTAACAGATTGCAGCGCATGTGGCTCAAGCGATTTGGTGCAATTGCGACGAATGGATGCTTTCCCGCACATCGGCATCTACCTCAAAAATCCGGCAGATTCGGTGCGTTATCCGAAAATTGACAACAGCCTGCATTTTTGCCCGGAATGCGGCCACATTCAATTAGGCTATACGGTTGACCCTGCATTCCTGTACACGACGGAGTTTCAGCATAAAACCTCACAAAGCGCATCGGCTAAACAGGCGAACGACTTCCTGTATGGCTTTGCCACCAGAGTGTTTGCCAACCGCGCCCACCCCAGCGTCGTCGTGGAAATCGGCTGCAACGACACCTTCTTGCTGCAAAAGTTTGTCGATATCGGCGCTGTGGCCGTGGGTGTCGATCCCATTCTGACCGGCCGGGAGGCTATTTTCCTGGAAGGTGTGGCTGCTGAACACAAAAGCCGCTTCAAAGTGGTGGGCAAGTTCGTTGAACAAGTCGATTTCAAAAGCGAGGTCGGACAAATACCCGACTTGTTTATTTCCAATTTTGTTTTCGAACATATCCGCGATCCCTTCGCCGTAACGCAGGGATTGATCAACAAAATGGGCGCTGATAGCGTGGCCATAATCGGCGTGCCGGGCGCAGAGTTCATGGTTTACAACAGCCGTTACGACCAGTTATCACACCAGCACTACCAGCAGTTCAACCTGCAATCATTCAAACGTATGATTGCCCGTGCAGGCGGTGAAGTAATTGATCATGCCGTCAACTTCACCAATTGGGGCCAGATCATTGTGGCATTCCGAAAGGCCAGGAGCAAACAGGATGTCAGCCAGTACAGAACCCCTTACAGTTTGGCGCAAGTCGAAGAAAGCAGCCGCCTCTTCGACGCACAGATCGACCTGTTCAAACGCGGCCTGACTCTGATTGGTCACAAGCCGATGATCGGTTTCGGCGCGGCGCAGAACTTTCCGGTTTTTGATTATTTCTGCGGATCTAACCTGCCCTTCACCCAGATCCTGGATGACCACCCGCTGCGGCAAAACCACAGCTATCCGCACTTGCCGTATCGAATCACGGTACCGGAGAACAATTACGAGGGTTTCGTTGGCGTGCTGACGGGGCCTGATTACTCACGGGTTTTGGTGCCGCGCATGGCTCAACTGAAGTTTGACCATATCGTCATCCCCTTTTCCGCGAATTGACAGGAACACCATCATGGCAACCGTTGCGGAACGCCTTTTGCAGGAATTGGGCGATGCTGGCGTACGGCATTTTTACGGCGTTCAGGGCGGGGCCTGCGCCCACCTGATCCAAGCCGCTTCTTTGGGGGAAAAAACCCGGTATGTTCCTGTGCTGAACGAACAGGCAGCCGGTTTGTGTGCCCACGGTGCTTACAAGGCGACCGGGCAAATCAGTGGTGCAATCGTCACCACTGGCCCCGGCTTCTTCAATCTGATGACGGGCATCGCCGCCTGCTACTACGACCGGGTACCGCTCGTGGTGTTGTGCGGGCAGATCAACGCACCAGGCAATCTGGCGCAGGAATTCGGCACACGGATGTATGGCTTTCAGGAGGCCGAGCACGCGGCTATTGCCAGTCATATCGCCGAGAACACGGTTCGCGTCACCGACCGGGCCTCGCTTAGTCGTGCGTTGTCGCTGATTTGTTCAATCCGTCAGCATACCGGGCCGCTGTTCATTGAAGTGCAGGACGATTTGCAACGCCAATCGGCCGAAGAAGTGCTGGGCAAATTCCAAGGCGTAGCGGCATCCCCGTTGGCTTCCTGCGTCGGTTCCGCGACGCAACAAACCCAGCGAGCACTGCAGAGTGCTCAACGTCCGCTGTTTCTGGTGGGTGCCGGGATGACTGCCGACGGTTTTGCCCACTTGAACTCCGCCAGCCGAAACTGGGGTATCCCGACCCTTTTTTCCTGGGGCGCGCAATGGTTGATTGACCCCGGCAACCCGTTGCATCAAGGCATCTTCGGCAGCCACTCGCCGGGTCGCGGCAATGGCCTGCTAAGAGACTCCGATCTGCTGATCGCTGTGGGCATCAGCTTGCTCCAACATCAGGTCGGCAAGGCCCGCGACCAATTTGCGCCGAATGCCCGGATCTTGTTTGTGAATGCGGACCATGCGGAATGTTCGCGTTTTGCCTTTGATTTTTCGCCGCGGGCTACCGCGTATCCCGTTCGTGGCGAAACCTATACGCAAGCACTGGCCGGGCAAAGCAAACCCGAGACGACTTACTGGGCGGGCCAGCGCTGGCAGCCAACCTTGCAAACTCCGCGCGACTTGTCGCACGTCAATTCCGCCGTGGCTGTGTTGATGCAGGTCTTGGAGGCTTGTCCGAAAGACAGCACGGTGTTCAGCGACGCAGGTGCTACATTGAGTTGGACTTACCAAGCCGCGAATCTGGTGCCCAGCCCGGCCCTGCATACCGCATACAACCTGCACACGATGGGTTATGCGGTTCCGGCTGCCGTCGGTTCAGCGATTGCCAGCGGTAATACTGCTGTCAGTATTTCCGGCGATGGTGGCTTCATGATGAACCTGCAAGAACTGGCGCTGGCGCAAAGCCGCAAGGTCAAGACCGTCATTCTGGACAATCAGGGTTACGGCATAATCCGCCAGACCCAGGACGATTTTCTGGCGGGACAGCACTGCGGCTCCTCGATGCTGCATCCGCAATCGGCGCTGCCACGCTACGACGTTGAGGCCTTGGTGTCCGCCTTCGGCATTCCCAGTCGGCGCTGCCAACCGGCCGAGCTGGCGAAGCATCTCGCTTGGCTGTTTGAGAACGATGAGGCACGCGGTTTGGTAATTGATATCGATTTCAAGCTTAAGGTGCAAGGTGTCGGGACATAAGCTATGCATTTGGGATTGAACGGAAAGACGGCTCTGGTCACCGGAGCTGGAAGAGGCATTGGCTGGGCGATTGCTCAAACGCTGGCGAAGGAAGGCTGTCGCGTGGTGGCGGTCAGCCGCAGTTTCCCCCTTCCGGATGCGGCCGAAGCACTGCACCAAGACCCACATCACCTTCTGGCCTTGGATCTGACCAAGGCCGATTCAAGCCAGAACCTCCTGAACACCTTAACAGAGCGTAAGCTGCGCCCGGACATAGTGATAAACAATCTGGGGGGGCCCATCGCCAATGCCACACCGCTTGGCTCCATCCAGAACTGGCGCGATTCCTACCGGCTGAATTTGGAAGTGGCGATCGAAATCAACAACCTGTTCCTGCCGCATCTGCGCGAACAGCGTTGGGGTCGAATCGTTCATTTAGCCTCGATTTCCGCTCTGGAAACACAAGGCCATCCGACTTATTGCGCCATGAAAGCCGCCCTGATGGCCTACACCCGCAGCCTGGGACGCACCTTGAGCGCCGAGGGCATTGCAGTTTCGGCTATCTTGCCCGGTGCTGTCGTAACCGAAGGCGGCTATTGGGAAATCGCGCAAACCGAGCAACCTGAACATGTCGAAAAGTTCTTAAAAGAACGCATGGCGATAGGACGCTTTGGCACGCCGAATGAAATTGCCGGCTTTGTCACGTTTCTTTGTTCTGACTGGGGATCGTTCGTCGCGGGTTCCTCATTCCTGGTTGACGGCGGCCAGGGCCGCAGTTTTCTCACCGAATTTTGAAGACATCACGTCCCGGTTTCGTCCTTTTTGTGAAATCTTCCATCCGTTGAGCCGATCGATCCTGTTGTAGAAAACGACAGAGGTTGTTGCTCTTATCAGGACCTCACCTTCGGTCCTTTCACGATATGCATAATCCGCCCACCCGTCACAATCCTTGCACAAGGGAATCTTGTCGAATTGGTTGGTTTTGTGATAATGGCGAATCTGATTCAAGGCCTCACCATTCCAAACATTCTGCACGCCATCCTTGAAGACATTGCCGACATTCACCGTGCTAAAAGCATCCGTTGTGCAGATAGTCGCATCGCCCTTGAAATCGACAACCATTCTGCTGAAAAGGCAGTAGCAGGGTTTTCTCTTATCGGGGAGGTCCACCCCTTCAATGACGTTATGTTCCTTGATTACCCTATTTACACGAACAACGTCGACATGCTTGATCCAATAATCGACAAACGCTTTGACCTCGTGCCGATTGGCTTCCATTAAAGTGAACGAAACTCCAACCCTAGGCACAAGCGACTGGCCCCTTGCTTCCAGCATCAAAAATACCGCACGCTTGATCTTCTCCAGATCGTCAATTCCACGAACCGTTTTTAACGTCTCTTTCGAGAATGCGTCGACGCTGAATGTAATGGAGTCGACCCGGTTTTCGACAAAAAAATCCGCGTGCCTTTTCGTCAGAAGAAGCCCATTGGTATCGATAACGAACGATAGGTTTCGTTCCTTGGCTGCTGAAATACGCTGGAACAGATCTTTAATCAACAGGGGTTCCGCATACCTGTACGGATAAATGACGGCACGTTCGCCCTCCACCTCATTCAAGACCTTGGTGTATTGTTCCAAACGCATTCTGCCTTTGTATTTGGACACATCCTTCTTGTTGTTGGGCGAATGGAAAAAACACATGCTGCACTTGAGATTGCAGTACCCATCCAGGCAGCCCATATATATTTGCTGTGGCACTTTTGAGAGCGGCAATTCCCAAATGTTCTTGTCGCTTATGTTCACATGTTTGGTTAACTGTTCGATATCCATAAGAAGCTCTCCATTGTTTCCTTGACTGATCAGAACGGGCCTGTGAACCAGTCGCCGGGCACGTCGTGCGGATGCCGGCGTCGCTGTGCGAGCGAGCGGCACTCGACATCGCGGGAAAGCATCGCACCGGCAGCTTCGGCTATGTGTTCGGCGCGCACGTGATAGCCTCGGGTCAGCGCCGGGCTGGTCGCTTCCGGACAATCCGGCATCGCCAGCCGCCGCGGCGCGCACTTGAACGCATCCCAGCAGCTCGAGGCCACCCGAGCCACGATTTCCCCCGACACCGAGCCGGTCAGCGTTCCGGCATCGAGGACGAGCAGCCG
>CAYHDD010000255.1:0-2638 GCA_964355195.1 uncultured Rhodoferax sp.
TCTCGAACGGCGGCATTGCCGACGTCTATACGCTTTTTGCGCGTACCGGCGAAGCGCCCGGAACACGCGGCATCACGGCTTTCGTGATCACGCCCGACATGCCGGGCTTTGAGGTTGCCGAGCGCCTGGAGGTGATGGCACCGCATCCGCTGGCACGTCTCAAATTCACGGCCATGAGAGTGCCAATCGCCAACCGGCTCGGCGCGCCGGGTGAGGGCTTCAAAGTGGCGATGCGCACGCTCGACATCTTTCGTTCTTCGGTGGGCGCGGCGGCACTGGGTTTTGCGCGTCGCGCGATGGACGAGGCGCTGCGCCACGTGCTTCAGCGCCCGATGTTTGGGCAGACCCTGGCCGATTTTCAGATCACCCAGTCCAAGCTGGGTGAGATGGCGACCGACATCGACGCTGCGGCGCTGCTGGTCGCGCGTGCCGCCTGGCGGCGCGACGTGCAAAAGTTGCCTACCACGCGCGAGGCGGCGATGGCCAAGATGACTGCCACCGAAAATGCCCAGCGAGTGATCGACGCTGCCTTGCAAATGCATGGCGGGCAGGGCGTGCGTGTCGGCGTCAAGGTGGAGTCCCTGTACCGCGAAATTCGCGCGCTTCGTATTTACGAGGGCGCGACTGAAGTGCAAAAACTGATCGTCGGACGCGAACTGCTGAAGCGCTAATTTCCAAGGAGACGTAAACATGAGCCACAAGCAACTACAGCCCGAAGGCTGGCTGCCACCCAAGGGCTACGCCAACGGCATTGAGGCGCGTGGGCGCCAGGTCTATGTCGGCGGCCAGATCGGATGGAATGCTCAGTGCAAGTTTGAAAGCACCGACTTGGTGGCCCAGATCAAGCAGGCGCTGAGCAACTGCGTGGCGGTGGTCGGCGTCGCCGGCGGTGGCGCCGGGCACATTGTGCGCATGACCTGGTACCTCAAGGACAAGAAGGAATATGTCGCGCGCCTGAAGGAGGTCGGTGCCGTCTACCGTGAGGTCATGGGCCGCAATTTCCCGGCCATGAGCGCGGTCCAAGTGGCTGACCTGGTCGAGGACGACGCAAAGGTCGAAATCGAGGTCACGGCGGTCATTCCAGATTGAGCCCGCCCTCGCAGCAAAATCCTGTTGATCAACATTCGGAGAACACCATGACCCACAGTGCCTATGTCGACCGCTTTGTGTTCGATAGCATGCCGACCCAGGAGCAGCAGCCCGACTTCATCTTCGAAACGCCGGAACTACAGTTCCCGGCGCGCCTGAATGCAACGACCGAACTGTTGGACAGCGCGGTGACCGAGGGAGACGGCGAGCGCGTCGCGATCATCGGCCAGGACCTGCGCTGGACCTACCGCGAGTTGCAGCAGCAGGTCAACCGCCTGGCGCGGCTGTTGACCGAAGACATGGGCGTGCAGTCAGGCAACCGGGTGCTGCTGCGCGGCATGAATTCGCCCTGGATGGCGGTCGCCTGGCTGGCGGTCTGGAAGACCGGTGGCATAGCAGTCGGCACCATGCCATTGCTGCGTGCCAAAGAGCTCAGACAGATCGCGCAACTGGGCAAGATCAGCCATGCGCTGTGCGAGGATTCACTGGCGCTGGAGCTGGAGCTGGCGCGTCCCGACTGCCCTGACCTGAAACAGGTCCAGCTTTACGGAAACGACGCCTTCCATCAGTTGCTGGCACAGAAGTCGGATGAATTCACGGCCTTCGACAGCGCTGCCGATGATCCGGCCCTGATTGCCTTCACCTCCGGCACCACCGGCGTACCCAAGGGCTGCATCCACGCGCACCGCGACATCCTGGCGATGTGCGAGGTCTTTCCGCGCCATTGCCTGAAACCCGACAAGGATGATGTCTTTATCGGCACGCCACCGCTGGCCTTTACCTTTGGCCTGGGCGGGCTGCTGTGCTTCCCGATGCGCGCCCGCGCCAGCACCGTGCTGCTGCCCCGGCTACCGCCGGACGCGTTGATCGCAGCCGTGGCGCAGTACCACGCCACCATCTGCATTACCTCACCGACCGGGTATCGGCAGATGACGCCGCTGGTCAAACAGCACGACCTGAGTACGCTCAAGAAGTGCGTCTCCGCCGGTGAGGCACTGCCGGTGCCGACGCGCGACCAGTGGCGCGCGGCGACCGGCATCCAGATTCACGATGGCGTCGGCGGCACCGAGATCATTCACATCTACATCGCCTCGGACCCGGACAACTATCGCGTCGGCGCCATCGGCAAGCCGCTGCCTGGCTACCGCGCGATGCTGGTCGACAAGAATATGCAGCCGGTACCCACCGGCAGCGAAGGCTGGCTGGCGCTCAAGGGCCCAACCGGCTGCCGCTACCTGGCCGATGAGCGTCAGAAGTTCTACGTTCGCAACGGCTGGAACATCACCGGTGACACCTACCACACCGATGCCGATGGCTACTACTACTTCCACGCCCGCGTGGACGACATCATCGTCACCTCCGGCTACAACGTCGCCAGCCCGGAAGTGGAGTCGGTCCTGCTGGAGCACCCGGGCGTTGCCGAGTGCGGCGTCATTGGCGTACCGGATGCTGATCGCGGCCAACTGCTGAAGGCCTTCATCGTGCTGAAGCCAGGCTACAACGGTGACGCGGCTCTGGTCAAGGAACTGCAAGACTTCGTCAAGACCCA
>CAYHDD010000255.1:2738-5232 GCA_964355195.1 uncultured Rhodoferax sp.
GCTACAACGGTGACGCGGCTCTGGTCAAGGAACTGCAAGACTTCGTCAAGACCCACGCCGCGCCCTACAAGTACCCGCGTGTCGTCAGCTTCGTCGACCAGCTGCCGCGCACCGAGACCGGCAAGCTGCAGCGCTTCCGGCTCAAAGAAGCCTACTGAGACATTACTTATGTGGAAACCGGCCCAACGCCTCAAATTTCAGCCCACCACGGGGCTGGTGCCGACTCGCGAGCAGGCGGCGGTATCGAAATTGTTCAGCCCGGTGGCCATTGGTTCGATCCAGCTGTCGCAGCGTACTTGGGTGCCCGCCATGGTGCCGTGGCGTTCCAACGAGGCGGGCGAGGTCACGACCGATGCATTGCAGTGGTATGAGCGCTTCGCGCGCGGTCGCCCCGGTGTCATCGTCGTAGAGGCGACCGGCATACGCGATGTGCCGAGTGGTCCGCTGCTGCGTATCAGCGATGATCGTTATGTGAGCGGCCTGCGCGATCTGGTCGATAAGATTCGCCGGGCCAGCGATGGCCAGACCAAAGTCCTCATCCAGATCATCGACTTCCTCAACATCCGCAAGCGGCCCGAGCCGGAAAAGTACTTTCAGCGTTTTTTGCACATCACGCCGCGCCACCGCGCCCTGCTGGGTGCTGCCGATTGGAGCGAGGACGCGGTGCGCGAGCACCTTGCGTCGCTGCCACCCGACGAACTCCAAGGCACTCTGGACGAGCGCGAATGGCAGGCACTGCAGTTCGGTGCGCGTGAGCGGGTGACGGATACCGAATTGCCCCACATCCGCGACTTGCCGCAGGCTCTACCCGACTTGTTCGCGGCCGCAGCCGCGCGTGCCCGAGAGGCCGGTTTTGACGGAGTGGAATTGCACTACGCGCATGCCTACACCATGGCCTCGTTTCTTTCCGCGACCAATACGCGTAGCGACGGTTACGGCGGCGAGCGCGCCAAGCGCATCCGCCTGCCGCTGGAGGTGTATGCGGCGGTGCGTGCAACGGTCGGCAAGGACTATGTGGTTGGTTGCCGCTACCTTGCCGAAGAGTGCATCGAGGGCGGCAGCACGCTGGAAGACGCCATCTGGTTTGGCGTGGAGTTCGCCCGCGCTGGCATGGACTTTGTTTCAACATCGCGGGGTGGTAAATTCGACGATGCCAAGCAGCCTGGCGTGGGCGCCTCGGTCTACCCCTACACCGGGCGCAGCGGGTACGAGTGCATGCCAGCGTACTTGTCCGACGAGTTAGGGCCCTTTGGACGCAACATCGCGGCGACCGCCACCATCCGCAGGGCTATTCGTGCCGCCGGTCTACAGACGCCGGTGGTGTGCACCGGCGGTGTTCATAACTTCGAGATGGCCGAGGCCATGTTGCAGCGCGAGGACTGCGACATGGTCGGCACCGCCCGCCAAAGCCTGGCCGACCCCGACTGGGCGCTGAAGACCTCGCTCGGTCTGGGGCACGAAGTGCGCCGTTGCAGCTACACCAACTACTGCGAGGCGCTGGATCAAAGGCACAAGCAGGTGACCTGCAAATTGTGGGATCGCAGCGACCTCGATGAACCCGGCATTCGGCTGGCCAATGAGGGCAAGCGCCGACTGATCGCGCCGCCGTGGCTGGCACCAATCAGCAAAGCCTGATGGAGATCGACTGCCCGAACCGAGAGTCGCTGGAGCCATCGGGCTACAGTGATGATTTTGCGCGGTCCCACTTGCCGCCCGCCGAGCAATGGCCCGAGTTGATTTTCGAATTGCCTGAACTGGCTTATCCGCCACGTCTGAATTGCGCGGAGCATTTTGTGGATCGACATGTGGCGCAGGGACGAGGCGAGCACACCGCGTTGTACGGCAGCGTCGAGCGCGTCAGTTATGGTGCACTGCAAGCCGGCGCCAACCGCATTGCGCGTGTCTTGCGCGACGAACTGAAACTGGCAACGGGCAGCCGCGTGCTCTTGCGCAGCGCTAACAACCCGATGCTGGCGGTCGCCTGGCTTGGCATCATGAAGGCAGGTTGCATCGCAGTTGCGACCATGCCGCTACTGCGCGAGCGCGAACTCAGTGTCATCGTTCGCAAGGCGCGCATCAGCGCAGCCCTGTGCGACCACCCACTCGCCGCCGAGATGGAATTGACGCGCTTTGCTTGCGCCGATCTGCGCCAGGTGCTGTACTTCAACGTGCCCCAGGCCGACGCGCAAAGTCTGGAGCATCGCGCAGCGCTCCAGCAGCCGACCTTCGACAATGTGGACACCGCCGCCGACGACGTCGCCATCATCGCCTTCACCTCGGGCACCACCGGCGTGCCGAAGGGAACGATGCACTTTCATCGCGACCTGTTGGCGATCTGTGATGTGCTCTCGCAGCAGGTGATCGCGCCGACACCTGCTGATATCTTCATTGGCACGCCGCCGCTCGCCTTTACCTTCGGGCTGGGCGGCTTGTTCCTGTTTCCCTTGCGCGCTGGCGCTGCGGGCGTGAGCGGTTCGCCGGTCGCGCCGCCGAG
>CAYHDD010000256.1:0-5219 GCA_964355195.1 uncultured Rhodoferax sp.
CGCGTGGGTAGCGGTCGTTCGGGAAAATGTGGTGGGGACCCGCAAAAGACACATACCGGGCACCCACAAAAACAGTCTGTACGCCAGGTCGTGCCCAAAGCCGACGGCCACAAGTCAGTTCATGAATGTCGGCAATTGAATGTGGTGTTGCCGTTCAGTTTCTCCCAGGGTTGGTTGCTTATCCGCTAGGCGGAGCGGCTTGGCTAAAACGTGATCGTTTTCTGATCTATGGCCGGTTTTGGTGGCGGACACACCCGCCCAACAGATTCATCCACCTTGCGACACATTCGATCGCACCATTAATCCAATTTTCCCCCACTACTGAATTGTTAGGGCATGCGGAAGCGAGTTGTGGGATGGGCAGCCAACGTCGTCTGCCAAATGCTTCTCCACATCGCGAAGGATATTTGAAATGAAGATGCCAGCAGATCCGCCATCAGCCCAGGGAGCAGCAGATCCCGAATCCATCCGGGGCATCCTGCGCCAAAGAATGGCAACTGATGATCTTCTTGAGCGATTGCGGAAGGCATCGAATGCGCTGGCGCCTGGATTGAGCATCGAGATTCCTGGCATGCAATCGGCCTGTTCTGCCGCTCGTACTCGGGTAAGGCGAATTGATAAGGTACTCTGGGCGGCGTACGAGAACGCGGAAATTCTGCGTGAACAGCAAATGGCTGACCTGCCCGACCTCACTCAAGAGCAGATCAATATGCTGGCGCACTTCGACAGGCAGGTGCTTTTGCTGACCCCAGCTCTTGGCGACTGGTTTGAGAGGAAGTTTCCACCTCGTTGCCGTCTTGGGAAATCTCCTGGTGACTTGATTGAAATTGACGAGTCGGTCCGGATCGAATTTGAATTCCGGCAAGATTTTGATCCCAAACTTTCGCAAGTCTGGCAACTTGTCATTGGCTGCAGATTTGGAGGGGTTATATGCCGACTGGGCCACCCAATTCCTGGCGATGCTCGATCCCATTTTGAATTCCAGCCGTTTGCTGATGACGGGAAGGCAGTTGATCGTCGTGAGCTTGCAGATGTGACCAGTGACCTGTTGCTTGCGGTTTTGCCTCGCATTCCCGAGCTGGCGTTTGTTGCGAAGTTTGTCGAGCGCCTATCCCTTCAAGTCGGAGATAGTCGGTTTACTGCCGCCATCCCGAAGCCATCTGACCAAAATAAATAGGAGCACTCAAAATGGAGCGCCGTACGTTCATTCATACCCTGACTTCAGTTGTCGCATGTGGCGCACTGACCGAATCGGCGCTGGCCGGTGCCCTGTCAACTGCAGCGCCCGCGCGTTTGACCGAGCCCCTTGATGACAACCGTGATTCACCAAGAATTGGTGTGGTCACCGAGGGCGGTATCAGCCGCGCCATTCTGACCGAGCTTGCTTCGAGCCTCCCCTATCTCCACCGCAATATCGCCATCAGACCCAATGCCACAGCACTGCAACAAGTTACCGTTGACCAAAAAATACGGTTAGGCCACTTCTTGCTGCCACGCGATGCCTCGCAACTGGCAAGGTTTCAAGCCAAGTCGATGACCGCGAAGATCGTTGACGCCGTCGCCGGACTTGACATGGTGCTATTGATGGTCGGACTGGGTGACGGCGCTGGCTCAGGTACGTCGTCTGTCGTGGCGCAGGTGTTGCAAGAGCAAAACATCCTGACGCTTGGTTTTACGCTCTCACCTTTTGAGTCCGAGGGTGAGCAGTTTCACACAATCGTTCAATCCGACTCGACCCATGCCTTCTTGGCATTTATTCAGCTTTGCCGAAGCATCACAAACTCGGTTGCCACACCGGACTGTATTACTGGTATTGGTTTTGAGGATCTTCGGCATCTGATCCTTGGCAGGCCCGGGCGTTGCGCGTTTGGCTTTGGAGCGTCCAGCGGTGTCAATGGTGACCGAATCGCCGTCGATCTGGCCTTGAACCATCCCTTCCTTGGGCGAGGTTGCCTGCAGACATCATCGGCTGCTTTGGTTGCGATTGAAGTACCACCACATGGGTTGTTTCTGCGTGAAACGCGAGACATCATGTCCCAAGTCAGGTGCCAGTTACCCGCCAATGCCGACATCATCTACAGCAGTGTTTCGACCACGTCGGTGGACCGTTTCGATTTTCGAGTGTCAATCCTGGTGAGTAGCGACACGATATGACTCACGTTGGGGCCACAATGATGCAATTGCTTTAGTTCCACCGTGCACACGACAGCGGTTCGCCGTCTAACAATGAATCATGCGCAATTTTTCAAAATCAAAGCTGCTCGCCCTGCGCCAATGCCCGAAACGCTTGTGGTTGGAAATCCATCGGCCCGAGTTGCGCGAAGACTCTGCTGCGACTCAAGCAAGTTTTCAAGTGGGGTTTCAGGTTGGTGACATCGCACGGCGCGTCTATGACCCGGACGGACTTGGTGCGCTGATCGACGTGGCGAACGAAGGGTTCGCGGCAGCATTGAGGCGCAGTATGGAACTGCTCAAGACAAGTCAACCCATCTTTGAGGCTGGGTTTTCCGCAGGTGGGGCGCTGGCTTTTGCAGACGTCATGCTGCCGGAACAAGAAGATGGCGGCACGGTCTGGCGCATGGTTGAGGTTAAATCTGCGACCAGCGTCAAGGACTATCACCGGGACGATGTTGCCGTGCAAGCATTCATTGCGCGGGCGGCCGGCGTACCCCTGAAGTCCATTGCCTTGGCGCACATTGACAATGCGTGGATTTATCCAGGCGGTGAGGATTACCGGGGGTTGCTGAAAGAGAACGACCTTACGGCAGAAGCCTTTTCACGCGGCGCAGAAGTCACGGGCTGGATTGCCCACGCGCAAAGCATAGACGCAATGCCGGCTGAGCCCGCCATGAAGACAGGCACGCATTGTGACAAACCGTACGAATGCGGTTTTTACAAGTACTGCAGTCAAAACGACCCCAAGGCGGAGTTCCCGGTCAATTGGTTGCCCCGCTTTCCCGCTGCTAAAGTGCTTGCCCTTGCGAAGCAGGGTGTGATTGATCTCAGAAACGTGTCGGATGATCTGCTCAACGATATTCAGCGACGGGTCAAGGACTACACGCTTGCGAATAAGGTTTTTTTCGACTCCAAGGGCGCGGCCGAGGATCTGGCAGTTCACAGCCTGCCTGCGTATTTTCTGGATTTCGAGACTATTCAGTTTGCCGTGCCGATCTGGAAAGGGACTCGCCCGTATCAGCAAAACACGTTTCAGTTCAGTCTGCACACCTTGTCGGAGGCAGGCCAGCTTGAGCACACCGAGTTCCTTGATATCTCCGGCGGCGACCCGTCCGAACCATTCGCCCACGCCTTGATAGCCGTTTGTGGTGAGAGCGGACCGGTGTATGTGTTCAACGCAGCGTTTGAAATATCACGAATGAGCGAGCTTGCGACGCGTTTCCCGCACTTGAGCGCGGCATTGCTGGCAATCAATGAGCGCGTGGTGGACTTGTTGCCCATCGCCCGTGAACGCTACTACCACCCCAGCCAGCAAGGTAGCTGGAGCATCAAGAAGGTGTTGCCCGCCATGGTGCCAGAGCTGCGTTACGACGCACTCGACGGCGTGCAGGATGGTGGCGGCGCGATGGACGCATTTTTGGAGGCCATCGACCCCGACACCAAAGCCGAGCGCAAAAGTCAAATCGAAAGACAACTGTTGGACTACTGCAAGCTCGACACCTACGCAATGGTGCGCCTGTGGCAGGTGTTTGCGAGCCGCACTGATTTGAAACTTTAGGCAAATGCATGTCTAAACGACCCAGACAACTAGCATCAATTGACCCGTGTGACGTAATCAACAGAAAGGAATTCACGTATGCTCGCTAATGAGACTTATACCAATCGAATTGTGCAAATCGTCTTGTTCTTCTGGGAGATGTATGAAGAGGGTGAAGGCGGACACTCGGAAATCATCGGAATGATGGCGAAATTAGTTGGGACCAACGCAGCCCAACTAAAGAAGAAAGTACTTATTGAGTTGTACCAAGAGCGGCAATTGTCCATAGTTGGCGCGGCGGACGCACTGGCCGAGTGGCTCGATGAGCAACATTTATCGCCCGATGGTTGTGACCTCGCCGAAATCAAAAATATGCTCCGGTCAGGCTGTCAACCGCTTATCGTGGCTAAGCGACAAATCACCGAGACCGAGAAGGTTCAACGTTCATTCATGCGGATGGCTCGCTGTTTGCGGATGATGCATGACGACATTGAGGTGGGTCGACATTCTCGAATTTTTGAGTACTTCTATCCAGTAAAGGCGTTGCCAAGCGGAAAGTCCCACTCCCCAGATCCACGTGTGCACCCAGAGCACGTTGTGCCTTGCGCGTACATCCGGGATCATTTCCTCGAATATTTTGAAAAAAATGGGGCGGAAGCGTCCTTGAACGAGGTCGCTGCGCTCCTCGAAAAATGGCTGATGATTGTCTGGATTTCTGAGAACGAGAGAAAAAAACTGGACGATGGCATTAACTCCTTGAGAGACAAAATGCCACTCGAATGGAGTCCAGTTTCAGGCTGCATTTTCGCAAGACTTCACGAAAAAGAGATCAAATTCGATCCGCCACTATCGTTAGGATGCGCGTGTCTTTGAGTAAATAGGGCACGATGGCTACTGATGGGTGTCAACGAGATATTCAGTTGTGCGTCCCGAAAGCCAATAGTCGGCCGCGACCATTCAATCGCAGTCCGGCGTTGACATCGAACCCAGGATACCAAAATCGGGCCGCTCGCGCGGCACATTTCGTCGCATTGCTCCCCGCAATGACCTCTTTTTGATCATGACCAGCCTTTCAATTGACACCCGGCCAATGACCGGACTTGATTGATGACCTGACCGACAGCTTGGTCCTGCGAGCACCCGCTTACGCTGCAGACCTGAAGTCCAATTTCAGCCGCCCACTGACCGCTGCCCGTCAAACCCCACCCGTTGACTCCGAAACATTCCCTCTGACACTTTCCAGAACGAAGTCATTCTGGAGATGTGGGTATGTCTACGCGCAAACAGGCGCTGACTAGAAAGCAGGATCTGTTCTGCCAGGAATACCTGGTGGACCTGAACGCGAGCAAGGCGGCTGTGCGTGCTGCTTACAGCGCCAAGACAGCCTCACGGATCGGCCCCGAGCTCCTTGGAAAAACTTGGGTTGCTGCACGCATCCAGGAATTAATGAATGCCCGCTCCAAACGCGTTAGGCGCAAGTCAGACGACGTTCTGAAGGATCTCGAGT
>CAYHDD010000257.1:0-5174 GCA_964355195.1 uncultured Rhodoferax sp.
CTTTTGCGGCTATCCGCCGAAGGCTCCTATGCATCAAGGCATGCTCGTGTTTGCACAGGTCATGGCCCATTTGCCACTCTCCACATTTCGCCGCTGCGTGGCAGCGCATCGAGGCGATCACAAAGTGCAGGATTTTTCTTGTCTGGACCAGTTCTTCGCTATGGCCTTCGCCCAGTTGACCGCACGCGAGTCGTTGCGCGACATCGAAGTCAACTTGCGCGCCCAAGCGGCGCGGCTGTACCACATGGGCTTTCGCTGCAAGACGATTTCGCGCAATACGCTGTCCAACGCGAACGCGGTGCGGCCCTGGCAGATGTACGCCGACTTCGCGCAGCATCTGATTGGCATCGCCCGGCCGTTGTATGCCGACGAACCGTTGGCGGTGGACCTGGACGCAATGGTCTATGCCTTCGACGCCACTACCATCGACCTGTGCCTGTCGGTGTATCCGTGGGCGCCGTTCCGTTCCGCCAAGGCCGCTATCAAGCTGCATACCTTGCTGGATTTGCGCGGTGCGATCCCAAGCTTCATCCACATCACCGATGGCAAGACCCACGAGGTCAACGTTCTGGACGACCTGATCATCGAGCCGGGCGCGTATTACTTGCTCGATCGCGGGTATCTGGACTTCAGCCGATTGTTCGCTATTCATCAAGCGCAGGCTTTCTTTGTCACCCGCGCCAAGAGCAATACCAAGTTCAAGCGGCGCTACTCGCACCCGGTCGATCGCACCCACTCCGACATCCTGTGCGACCAGACCGGTGTGCTCACGGTGTTCTATTCGAGCAAGGACTATCCGACCCCCTTGCGCCGCATCGTGGTGCGGGACGAGGCCGGCCGCCGCGTTACGTTCCTGACCAACAACTTTGCCTTGAAACCCGCTCTGATCGCTCAGTTGTATCGGCAGCGCTGGCAGGTCGAACTGTTCTTCAAGTGGATCAAGCAGCACCTGCGCATCAAGGCGTTTCTGGGCACCAGCGAGAACGCCGTGAAGACGCAAATCTGGATCGCGGTCTGCACGTATGTGCTGATCGCTATCGTGAAGAAACGGCTCAAGCTCTCGCATAGCCTCTATGAAATCCTACAAATCCTGAGTCTGACCATGTTCGAAACAATACCCATAAATCAATTGCTTCCAAACCCCTTGACCAATTTAGAGCCGCCAATAATGCCGATCCAGGGCGTTCTCCTCTGAAAAACGTTGGGACACTACTGAGTTCAACTGACAGCTTATGCTGTTTTGGGTCGTGGAACACAGCGAAAAAATGTTCATTCACGCAGTTGTCCCCGCATAGATGTGATCCGGTGCAAGAGAAGCTTGATGCCTCTGCCACATCTGGATGAAGGCATCCTCGATGTGCTGGGTGAAGAGCGCCGTATTGAATAAAGGGTGCGTGATCCGGTTCCGCGCCAATTGCCGCCTGATCGAGGCGAGCTTTTCAGGATGCCGGGCGAGATCCAGGGCAAGTGTTTTGTAAGCCGCATGGGATGAAGTGATCAAGTCGGGCAGGCCCATGGCATTGAGTAGACTTGCCGCCACCTTGCCCGCAAAGGTCTGGCCAAGACAAGTGAGCACGGGCAGCCCTGTCCAAAGGGCATCGCTTGCCGTGGTGTGGGCATTGTAGGGAAAGGTGTCCAGGAACAAGTCTGCCAGCCGATGGCGTGCCAGGTGTTCCGGCAAATCCATGCGCTGGGCAAACACGATGCGTTCCGGAGCGATGCCGCGCTTCTTCGCCTCTTTGTGCAGATTCCGGGTCGCATCGGCATTGCCTTCCAGCAACCACAACACGCTCCCTTCAATCTGTTGCAGGATTTCCATCCAGATGTCGAATACGCTAGGCGTGATCTTGTAGCTATTGTTGAAGCAACAGAAAACGAATCCTTCCCCGGGCAGGCCGGCCTCGCTACGCGTGAATGGGCGTTCCGAGATCCGCCTGCGTGTGTCGTTGACCTGATAGGTATCGGGCAGGTAGGCGATCTTTTCGGTGTAGTGCTGCCGATGCTCGACAGGGATGAGCGTTGGATCGGCAATCAGATAGTCGATATAGGACGCGCCCATGGTGCCGGGATAACCCAGGTAGTTCACCTGAATCGGAGCCGGACGCAGGGAAAAAATGCCGGTCCTGGAGTCTCCTGTAAGGCCTTTCAGGTCGACGGCGATATCGATTTCCAGATTCCTGGCAAGGGCGGCAATGTCCTGGTCGGGCTGATTTCTCACGTCAAGCAAGCGATCGAAGGCAGCGCTCAGTCTTTGGCGCATGCCGTCGTTCGGGGATGCGCCATAAGAAAAGCCGATCACCTCGAACCGGGAACGATCATGCCGTTCAATGAGTTCCGCCATCAGATAGGCGGTGGCATGATTGTGAAAATCGGCGGAGAAATATCCCAGGCGGATTTTGTCGTGAGGATATCTTCCTCCGACACTTGAGGATGCCGGGACCGCAGGAAACTTTTCCCGGATATATGTCTCCGCGCATCGTTTTTGCTGTGCCGGCGAAGACGGCATTGCCAGTATGGGAAAGGGGTTCGATACCGCTTTGCCCGCGTCGATGCCGACTAGCAACTCCTGAAAAGCCTCGTTAATTCTTTCCCAGTCGCAGATATGCATTTGGCCGTATAGGCGGGTGCCGGATGCAAAGGGATAATCCGGCTCGATTGACAGCACCTTCGCAAAACAGGCGATGGCCTCGGCATGCCTGTTCATGTCGGTCAGCGCAAATCCGAGATTGTTGTAGGCCACGGAAAAGTCCGGGTTGAGTGACACTGCCTTCGTGAAACAGGCAACGGCTTCCGCGTGCCGTTTCAGGTCGGTCAGTGCGGACCCGAGATTGTTGTAGGCCGCGGCAAAGTCCGGTTTGAGGGTGATCGCTTGCCGGCACGCAGCAACGGATTCATCGTGCCGTTTCAGTTTGCTCAATGCGACCCCGAGATTACTGTATGCCTCAACTTGGTCGGGTTTGAGCATGACTGCTTGCCGGTAGGCCGCAACGGCTTCCTCGTGCCTGTTCAGTTTGTTCAGCGCAACCCCGAGATTGCTGTAGGCCTCGGCATAGTCCGGTTTGAATTTGATGGCTTGTTGATAGGCTGCAACGGCTTCCTCGTGCCTTTTCAGGTCATTTAACGCATTGCCGAGATTGCTGTGCGCCTCGGCAAAGTCAGGCTTAAGACTGATGGCTTGTTGGTAGGCGGCAACAGCTTGCGTCTGGCGCTTTACCTGCCTCAGCGCATTGCCCAGGTTATTGTATGTCTTGTAGATCTCAGCCTGATCGGGCTCGGCGGTGATCACGGCTTGTCGGTAGGCTGCGACTGCTTCCTCGTGCCGTTTCAGGTCGGTGAGCGCGAGCCCGAGATTGCCGTATGCCTCGGCATAGTCCGGTTGGACGGCGATGGCCTGTTGGTAAGCAGCCACTGCTGCTGCTTTGTCACCGAGGCAATAATGCGACACTCCCAACAGATAAAGGGATGGTGCATGGCCAGGATAGGCGGCAACAATTCTCTCCAGCAGTTCCCGCGCCTCGGCAGCAGCACCCCTTTGCAGCAATTGCAGTGCCTGGCTAAAGTCGGAGCTGGCCTGCGTTTCATTCATGCAAGACTCATTTGCAGAGGTGCTGTCCGGTACGGGCTGCGCCTATTGGGGGTTTCCGCGAGCGGCCACCAGGAAACACTCGAGCGCCCGCACCGGTTCGATGTCATCGAACAGGACATGTCGGTTTTCCTTGATGCGTTCGGTCACGGAGCTATGATATTGCTTGTCCCGGACAAGCCGGACGGCAAGGTCGACGTAATCCGCTTCTGAAGCAACAACCAGTTCCGACAACCCGATTCGTTTGAGAATTCCGCTCGCCAGCCGCCCGCGCAGAAAGCGGCCTTCGTGCGTGACGATGGGCAAGCCGCATTCCACTGCCTGCATCGCCGTGTTGAATCCGGAGAAACCGATGGTGTCGAGAAAGACATCGGCGCGCTTCATCAGTCCATAGAACGCAGGCCTGGCTTGCCAGGGGAGGCAGAGGACGTATTGATCGTAGGGCAGGCCGGCGTCGGCGAAGGCCTGCCGGAGCCGCTGCTGCAGCAACTCCGATAATTCCCTGACGGTGAACGTGAAAAAGACGAACTTGCACTGCCCAAGCTTGCCCGCAATTGCAGGCAATAGCCAGTCGTGGCGGGGCGTATATTTGAATGGGCTGCCGGGGCAGATTATCAGTGGAGCGTCCGGATCAAGCTCGGGCACGGCCAGCTCGGCGGTTTCCTGCGCGAGCGGCGAACCCTGGTAGCAGCAACCCAGATGAGGCAAGCTGAGCAGGCTTTCTCTGTAGTGATCGCGAGCCTCCGGCGGCTCCAGTCCGTCGGCGGAAAGGTAGTAGTCAATGCTCGGTAGTCCGGTGGTTTCAGGGTGTCCCCAGGTGGACAATTGAACCGGAGCAAGGCGCAGGCTGGCAAGCTTGACCGTCATTTCGTCCATGCCGATTTCGGGGTAAATCAGCACATCCGGGGTTTGCCCGAGTATGGCTTCGACCCAATGGCGAAGACTCCTGCCGCCTTGTTCGAAATAGGCCGACCTCGATTTGGCCCATTCCGTTTCGGCATCCTGTACCGAACCGAGATGAAACACGTGCAAGCTGAAGCGCTGCTGGTCGACATGCCTGAACCAGCCTTTCACAATGGCATGCCAGACCGAGTGATCGCGAATGTGGGATGAAACAATTCCGATGCGGATGCGTCCGCATTCGTCTCCTGCGCGACTTGGCGAGGTGAACGCCTGCGCGAGATACCAATGCCTCATTGCCCGGCAACACAAGTCTCCGTAAGCGGCGAGCAAAGGCCGGTTATTTTCTTCCTGGTACGCCAGATAGAACGGCTGCGTGGAGCCTACCGCCTTGTAGCCATGCGCCTGATGGGTTTCGAACCAGACATTCAGTTCGGCCAGTTCACGGATAAACTGCTCTCTGGAAGCGATGACGCTCCCGGGCGACGTGCCGCTCAAGGGAATTTGCGCCATCGTGAGCGCCCAGCGGGCGTGTGCGTAGTCGGGCTTGAGCGAGAGCGCCTTGCGGTAACAGGCCAGTGCCTGATCCTGCTTTCCCTGGTCGCAAAACGCATTGCCCAGGTTGCAGTGAGCCTCCACGAAATCGCCCTTGATCGAGAGCGCTTGCTGATAGCAGGCAATGGCCTCATCC
>CAYHDD010000258.1:0-5157 GCA_964355195.1 uncultured Rhodoferax sp.
TGCTGCGCACCAGGCCGCCGTAGAACAGTGCCAGGCCGGGAATCGACATCATGATCACGAACGCGGTAGCGACGATCAGCCAGGCGGTGTCGCCCTTGTTGGGAACCGGCGACGGTGCCGCGGGAGCGGGCGCTGCCGGAGCGCTGGCCGTTGCCGCAGCCGGGGTCGCCGTAGCAGGTAGCGCGGTCGGTGTGTCTGCGGCCGAGGCGCTGGCAGCCGGTGCACTCGCCGAAGCTGCTGGCGCTTGTGCCAGGGCGACTGTGCCAGCGCTCAGCAAACTCAAGCCCAGCGCCAGTGAGATAAGTAGTTTCTTCATATGCGTGTTCTCCTTGTGGGTTCAGAGTGCTTGTGCGCCGGTTTCGCCGGTGCGAATGCGCACGACCTGTTCGAGGTCGTAGACAAAAATCTTGCCGTCGCCGATCTTGCCGGTGCGCGCCGCGCCTTCGATGGCCTCGATGACGCGCTCCACCAGGTCCGCGCCAACCGCTGCTTCTATCTTCACCTTGGGTAAAAAATCGACCACATATTCAGCCCCGCGGTAGAGCTCGGTGTGACCTTTCTGGCGGCCAAAACCCTTGACCTCGGTGACGGTGATGCCCTGTACGCCGAGGTTTGACAGTGCCTCACGCACTTCGTCGAGCTTGAATGGTTTGATGATGGCAGTAACGAGTTTCATGGCTTCTCCTGATGAATGGATGAGACTGAACTCAGAAGCTGTATTTCAGGCCGACAGTCACGACGCTGTCGCCCAGAAACTTGCCCTTGGTGTCGGTGTAGAAAGGCTTGTCGGCGTTGGTTCCCATCGCCGCGACAGAGAGAGCCAGACCGTTGCCAAAGTCTTTGCTTAGCGTCAACGCGTAGTCCGTGTAGTCGCCTGCATTGGCGGCCACATTGGGAATCAACTGGCGACCGATGTGCGGCGTCAGTGCATAGCCGCTGCCCAGGTCAAAGGTGGCGGCGATTTCCAGGTAGGCGCTACCCGAGCTGTTCGGGTTGGCGATGAAATTACCGACGCTGCGGCTGTATTTGGCCGTCACCAGGCCGAAAGTCAGTGCCCCGTAAAGCTCGGTCGTATTGGCATTGGTTGCTGCCGTGTTGCCAGGGTACTGGTAGGTGATCAGGCCGAGGTCGTAGCTGAAGTTCTTGGCTATTTCGCCCTTGTAGCCCGCGTACAGGTCGAGCTCAAGTGAACCATCTTTGGCGCCCGCGTAGTCCTTGATCCAGCTCACGTTGGAGGCCCACGTGCCCAGATAGAAGCCGTTGCTGTGCGCAAAGTCGATGCCCCCTTGCAGGGCTGGTTGCGTCGAGGTCTGAGCGATCGCCCGAAAGCGGTAGTCGCTGCTGACGCTGATGTTGTAGGACAGTGTGTAGTCGGGTTGCGCCGGTGTGGTTTGTGCCATCGCTGCGCCGCTGGCGACGAGCGCGCCCAGGATTGCGATTTTTGCTGCTTTGTGTTTCATGAGGTTCTCCAGGAGAGTTAAGGGATGAAGGCTTCATGCACGGTCCGTGCCAGCGTGCGCGCGGACAAGCATTTGCCTCTGTAAACCCCAGGTTGACCAGGTGCGTTAAGATGTCTGTACAAAAATACAGGGTGCACCGTCATGGTGCCCATGGATGGGGCGTCATCCACCTTCGACGCACCTTTTTGGAGAGGAATCCAGATGAGTCTGTCTTTGGTGCAAAGCCGCGCCCTGCTGGGACTTGAGGCCGCATCAGTGACGGTCGAGGTGCATCTGGCCAATGGTCTGCCCAGTTTCACGCTGGTCGGTCTGGCCGATGTCGAGGTCAAGGAAGCGCGCGAACGCGTGCGCTCGGCGATCCAGAATTCGGCGCTGGAATTCCCCACCAACAAGCGCATCACGGTCAACTTGGCACCAGCCGATCTACCCAAGGACTCGGGGCGCTTTGACTTGCCAATCGCGCTGGGCATTCTGGCCGCCAGCGGGCAAATCGACGGCACTCGGCTGGCCGGGTACGAGTTTGCCGGCGAACTGTCTCTGTCGGGTGAACTGCGACCGGTGCGCGGCGCGTTGGCGATGAGCCTGGCCTTGTACGCGGCACGGGTCCAGACCCGCTTGGTGCTGCCACCTGAAAGCGCCGAAGAAGCCGCCCTGGTGCCCGAGACCCAGGTCTACCGCGCAGGTCATCTGCTCGATGTCGTGCAACATTTTTTGCCCCAGGCCGCCGATGCACCGTCGCCCGAACCTGTGGCGGGTTGGTCACGTGTTGACACCATCCCGCTGTCCATCGCAGCGCAATACCCGGACATGAGCGATGTGAAGGGCCAGGTGGCGGCGCGCCGCGCGCTCGAGATCGCAGCTGCCGGTGGCCACAGTGTCTTGTTGACTGGGCCACCCGGTTCGGGCAAGTCGATGCTCGCGCAACGCTTTGTCGGTCTGTTGCCACCGATGAGCACCGACGAAGCGCTGCAAAGTGCGGCCGTCGCGAGTTTGGGCGGCCGCTTCGCGCTGGCGCACTGGGCGCAGCGGCCAACGTGCAGCCCGCACCATACCGCCAGTGCCGTTGCTTTGGTGGGTGGCGGCTCACCACCCCGACCGGGTGAGATTTCACTGGCCCATCATGGCGTGCTGTTTCTGGACGAAATGCCCGAATTTCCGCGTGCCGCGCTGGAAGCCCTGCGCGAGCCCCTGGAGAGTGGCCGCATCACGATCTCAAGGGCGGCGCGGCGCAGCGAATTTCCAGCCCGTTTTCAGCTGATCGGCGCCATGAACCCCTGTCCCTGCGGCTATCTGGGTTCGCAGCAAAGGGCGTGCCGCTGCACGCCCGATCAAGTGGCGCGTTACCAGGGACGCTTGAGTGGGCCGCTGATGGATCGCATTGACCTGCACGTGGAGGTGCCGGCAGTCTCGTCGGTGGAGTTGTTGCAAGATCGGCCGAGCGAAGACAGCGCCAGCATCCAGGCGCGTTGCACTGCTGCGCGCCAGCGCTCTATCGTGCGCCAGGGCAAGCTAAACCACGCCCTGCAAGCGCAGGAAATGAGCGCCCACGTGCTGCTCGACGCCGCCGCTGCCAAGTTTCTGAATGTGGCGGCGGCGCGCCTGGGCTGGTCGGCGCGCAGCACGCACCGGGTCTTGCGTGTGGCGCGCAGCATCGCTGATCTGGCAGGGGCTCACAGCACCGGTCTGGCTCATGTGGCCGAAGCCATGCAATACCGTCGCTCAACGACCCAAGCGGTGGGTGCGTGATTGCTGGGCGGCCGGCAGCAGGCCTTGAAAGAGTACCGTGATGCGCGTCAGGCGCTCGGTGGCATGGGCTTCGCCGCGCGCCTCGGCTAACAGGGTCATGATGTCGCCGCGCAGATACCAGAGCGCCTGAATATCGGGCGCAAAGCGCACCCGTGAATGCACTTTGGTCAACCGGTTATTCGGGGGAATATCAGCAAGATTGTCCAGCATCGCCTTGCGAATAGTCTCGATCCGTGCCTTGGCCGTGAGCTCCGGCGTAGCCTCACCCAACATACTCATCACACTGCTTGTGAACTTGGCGATTCTTGACTTCATGACGATAGGGTTTGTGGGCAGTGCGGACACTTGCCCTCTCTTGTCATGACAAGTGTACGGGCAAAATAATCCATATGCCAGCGAACTTTGTGAGCAGTTGTCGATCTTTAAGCGGCTCTTAAGGTGGTGCGGGCGCACCGGTTGACTACAAAACGGGGGCCAGCAGGCGCCGCAAGCTTGACTCGCTCATGTGTCGGCGTGCAGCAAGGTCCTGCAACTGATCTTCACCAATCCTGCCCACATTGAAGTAGCAACTGGCCGGCTGCCCCAGGTAAAAACCACTGACGCTGGCAGCCGGTGTCATGGCCAGGCTTTCGGTCAGACCGAGGCCGACTTCGGCGCATTGCAGAAGCGCGAACAGCTCGTGCTTGACGCTGTGGTCGGGGCAGGCCGGGTAGCCCGGTGCAGGCCGGATGCCCTGGTACTTTTCCGCAATCAGGTCTGCCGGTGACAGCGTCTCGGTGGCTGCGTAACCCCACAGGTCGGTGCGCACTTTCCAGTGCAGGCATTCGGCGAAAGCCTCGGCCAACCGGTCGGCAAGCGACTTGAGCAGGATCGCGGAATAGTCGTCGTGGGCGGCGGCAAACAGTTCTTCGCGCTTGTCGACCCCGATGCCCGTGGTCAGCGCAAAGACACCGGCATAGTCGTTCGCCACGCCTTTGGGTGCGACGAAATCGGCCAGGCAGCGGCTCGGCCGCGTGACACCACCAACCACCTCCTTTTGCGCTTGCTGGCGCAGGCCATGCCATGTCAACGCGATCTGGCTGCGGCTCTCGTCGGTGTAGAACTCGATGTCATCGTCGTTGACCGTATTGGCCGGGTACAGACCAAGGACAGCGTTGGCGGTCAGCCAGCGCCCCTCGATCAGCTTCTTCAGCATGGCCTGGCCGTCGGCGTAGACCTTGCTCGCTTCGACACCCACCAGTTCGTCTTGCAGGATGGCCGGGAAAGCCCCTGCCAAATCCCAGGTCTGAAAGAACGGACCCCAGTCGATGAAGCGGGACAGTTCAGCCAGGTCAAAATTCTTGAAGTGGCGCCGCCCGAGAAACTTCGGTCTCGAAGGTGTGTAGTGCTGCCAGTCAATCAGCGTCTTGTTGGCGCGCGCCTGGGCCAGGCTCCAAAGAGGCGTCTGCTTCTTGCTGGCGTGCTGCTGGCGCACGCGCTCGTAGTCGGCATTCAACTCGGCGATGTAAGTGGGCGCCTTCTCCGACAGCAGCGCTTGCGCCACACCGACGCCACGAGAGGCGTCCGGCACGTAGACCACCGGGCCGTCGTAATGCGGCGCGATCTTGACGGCCGTGTGCACGCGCGAAGTAGTGGCGCCACCGATCAGCAGCGGCATCTTTTTGAGGCGGAAGTAGTCGTCCTTCTGCATCTCGGACGCCACGTACTGCATCTCCTCCAGGCTCGGCGTGATCAGACCCGACAGGCCGATGATGTCGGCACCTTCGGCCTTGGCGCGTGCCAGCACCTCGTGACAGGGCACCATTACGCCCATGTTGATGACGTCAAAGTTATTGCATTGCAGGACCACGGTGACAATGTTCTTGCCGATGTCATGCACGTCGCCCTTGACCGTCGCCATGACTATTTTCCCCTTGGTGCGCACATCGCGTCCGGCCGCCTGGTCAAGCCG
>CAYHDD010000259.1:0-5111 GCA_964355195.1 uncultured Rhodoferax sp.
CGTCGCGCACATCGGCGTAACCAGTGATCAGAATGGCCACCAACTTGGGACGCAGGGCGCGGAACTCCCGCAGCAATTCAAGCCCTTTGTCCTTGGGCAGGCGCTGGTCCATCAAAACCAGGTTGAAATCGGTCTCGCCAAACAGCCGCCGAGCCGCCGCACCGTCTTCGGCCAGATGCACCTGGGCCGTCTTGCGCATCAACTGCTCGATCAGCGTCCGGGTGTAATGATCATCGTCAACAACAAGAATTTTGGGCAACATGCTACGAATCGTCCGATCTGCTTTTCTGCGCCAACATAGGTTCCTGCGGCAACCAGATTGCAAATTGCGTGCCACCACCTTCACGATTCCCGGCACTGACATAGCCGCCGTGCAACAGCGCCACATGCTGGACCACCGGTAGACCGAGCCCGGTGCCGTCGCCCCGCGTTGTGAAGAAGGGCAAAAATATCTTGTCCATGATCTCCGCCGCAATGCCCTTGCCCCGGTCAGACACGGTCAACAACCAGCCGCCTGCGCCACTGTCCGGGTTGGTGGCCGCTCCAAGATGAATGTCGATGGCACCCTCATCCAGTGTCGCCTGAGCTGCATTCATGAGCAGGTTGAACAGGGCGTGCCGGATCAAAATAGGGTCCACCGTCAGCACCACGGCCTGCTCCGGCAGATGCGTCTCAACTGGCAATTGCCGACTCTCCGTTTGACGAAACATCAGCACAGTTTCTTCAATCACCTGACCCATCGGCGTCGGCTTGCTCTCAAAGCTTGATACCTTCGAGAAACGCAGCATCGACTGGATAAGGGCGTGGCAATCAGCACCCGCTCTGTGGATCTCCTTGAGCAGTTCACGCGTGCGCGCCGGATCATCGGCCTCACGCGTCGCCAGTTGGGACAGGTTCACGACACCCACCAGGGGGTTGTTCAACTGATGAGCGATTTCTCCCACCATCGTTCCCAAGGCTGAGAGCTTTTCGATTTGCAATATGCGCTGGTGCTCCGTGCCCAGGCGCAACAGCTGATGCTCCAGATCGTGCTGGCGCTGGTAGTCGCGCTCGACCCGCTCCAGTGCGAAATAGAAAAGCCCGAGCGCGCCCGCCCCGACCAGCAGACTCAGCAAAGTCACCGCCAGCACCGAGTTCAAAAAGGTCTGTTGCAGCGTCGTGATGTCGCTCATCACGACCAGGTCCCCAATACGGCGACCACCGGCGTCATTGAGTGGCAGCATGGCCAGGTGTAGGCGGCGCTTGTCGTCCGCAGAGACCTGCGTCTCACCGGCGCTGAGGCGCTGGAGCACCCGGTCGCTCAAGGCGGTTGGCGTCTGCCGGGCGGTTTGCGCAACCAGAACCCGGGAGCCAAAGCGGTCCCAACTACCCTGGCGGTTGAAAAGCGCCTGACCGTGCTGCCACTGTTGCGGCAGCATCAAGTCCTTGTCCACCAGGACAAACAGGTCGACCGAGAGGCTGTCACGAATTTCATCAACCAGATGACCGACTTCCTCGCCAATTTCCAGATAACCGAGCAAACCCTTCTGGTTACGCCACGGCACTACCAGACGCAAGGTCAGCGTCCCCAGCGGGCCAAGCTCAAGCCCGTGCGCAGCCGCCCCCAGATTTCGAGCTTTGGTCATGGTGTCGCGGTTGATCAGGTCCCCAAACTCGCCAGGGCTGTGCAGACGAAGCACGTTGACCAGGTCCGGGCCATTGAAGTACAGGTGGGTGATGCGGTGGTCGGTGCGCAGGGTCTCAAACAGCGGTCCGACCTCACCCAGAAGTGCGTCGCGGTCAAGCTTGGCAAAAGCGGCTTCGATAACGGCATTGCCCATCATGGTTCGCAGCACCGCCTGCATCAGATTGGCGTCCTTGCCGAGCTTCTGGTCCACCAGCTTGGCCACTGCAGCCACGCGGTTGGCCAGCGCCCGATCACGAATCTGAATTTCCAGCCGGTAGGCGGTGGCGACGAAAGCGCACAGGATAAACGTCAGGACAATCGCGAAGGGCCAGATGAAAGTCGCCTTGACACGACGCGGCTTGAGGCCCATCGGCAATGCAGTGGTGCGCAAATCGGGCGGCGCGTGGGAATCAGATTGCAACGAGAGCCCTCAAGATCGGTAACATTCAATGGTATTTTTTGAATCGTAACAACTATGCCACAGACTTGGATCAAGGCCCCGCTGACACGCCACCGGCGTTGGCTGTGGCTGGGCGGGCTCAGCCTGAGCTACCTGGCGCTCTGGAGCCCGGCGCATGCCGAAGAGGTGCATGTGGCCGTGGCCAGCAACTTCACGGCGCCCCTTCAGGCCCTGAGCGCGGACTTTGAGAAGAACAGCGGCCACAAAGTTCTGCTGTCGGCGGGCGCCACCGGCAAGTTGTATGCGCAGATCAAGAGTGGCGCGCCGTTTGACCTGTTGCTGGCGGCAGACGATGTCACACCCCGGCGACTCGAAGCCGAGGGCTACGCCATAGCGGGTTCGCGCTTCACCTATGCCACGGGCAAGCTGGTGCTGTGGTCGGCGCAGCCAGGCCTGGTGGATGTGCAGGCCAGGGTCTTGCGCAGCGGCAGCTTCAAGCATCTGGCCATCGCCTCGCCGAAGCTGGCACCTTACGGCGTTGCTGCCGAGCAGACCTTGACGCGCCTGGGCCTGCTCAAGACCTTGACGCCGCGCCTGGTGCAAGGCGAGAGCATCGGCCAGACCTACAGCTTTGTTGCCAGCGGCAATGCCGAGCTTGGCTTTATTGCCTTGTCGCAGTTGGCTCGGGCCGGGCAAATCGGCAAAGGCTCCTCCTGGATCGTGCCGGGCGATCTTTACCGACCCCTGCACCAGGACGCGGTGCTGTTGCTACCGGGGCGCGACAAAGCTGCCGCCAAAGCCCTGCTGGCTTTCTTGAAAACGCCGCACGCCAAGACGGTGCTACGCTCCTTCGGCTATGAAACCGACTAAGGCCCAACGCTGATGCCCGATCTCTACTGGAGTGCTATTGCGCTCACCTTCAAACTGGCCGGCATCACGACCCTGCTGCTGCTGCTGCTGGGCACGCCGCTGGCCTGGTGGTTGGCGCGCAGCCGCAGTTGGCTGCGTGGACCGGTCAATGCCCTGGTGGCGCTACCACTGGTGCTGCCGCCGACCGTGATTGGCTTCTACCTGCTGGTGGCACTGGGGCCAAGCGGTCCGGTCGGCCAACTCACCCAGGCGCTCGGCTTGGGCTTGCTGCCGTTTACCTTTGCCGGTCTGGTGCTGGGCTCGGTCATCTACTCGATGCCGTTTGTCGTGCAACCGCTCCAAAACGCCTTCGCTGCCATTGGCGAGGGCCCGCTGCAAGCCGCTGCAACGCTGCGCGCCTCAGCGCTCGACACCTTCTTCAGCGTGGTCCTTCCGCTGGCACGGCCAGCCTATCTGAGCGCCACCGTCATGGGCTTTGCGCACACGGTGGGTGAATTCGGCGTCGTGCTGATGATCGGCGGCAACATCCCCGACAAGACGCGCGTGCTGTCGGTGCAGATTTACGACCATGTTGAGGCGCTGGAGTACACGCAGGCGCACTGGTTGTCAGCGGGCTTGCTGCTGTTTTCTTTTGTGGTCCTGATGGCGCTCTACAAGCGCTCGCCCGGCGCGCCGCGCAGTTCGGGATTAGCGTCATGAGTCAGCCAGCAGAGAAGCGCTTGCAGGCCCGGCTGCGGCTCAAGCACCCCGGTTTCGAATTGGCAGTCGAACTCGATCTGGCGGGTCAGGGCGTCAGCGCCATCTTTGGCCCTTCGGGTTCCGGCAAGACCAGTCTGTTGCGCGCTCTGGCCGGACTGGAGCCGCGTGCCAGAGGTTTCGTGTCCATCAACGGTGAAGTCTGGCAAGACGACAGCCGCAAACTCTTTGTGCCGGTGCACCGGCGTGCGCTGGGCTATGTGTTTCAGGATGCCAATCTGTTCGCCCACCTGAGCGTTGAACAAAACCTGAACTACGGCAGGCAGCGGGTGGCGCCATCGCAACGCCGCGTCTCGCTGGAGCAGGCGGTTGAGCTGCTCGGCATCGCGCATCTGATGGCGCGTCGGCCGGCCACACTGTCGGGCGGCGAACGCCAGCGCGTCGCCATTGGTCGCGCGCTCGCCCCCCGCCCGCGCATCCTGCTGCTGGACGAACCACTGGCCGCACTCGACGCAGCGCGCAAGGCAGAGCTCCTGCCCTATCTGGAGCGGCTGCACAGCGAACTCGAAATTCCGGTGCTCTACGTCAGCCATGCGCTCGACGAAGTGGCGCGGCTGGCGGATCACCTGGTCTTGCTCGAAGCCGGTCAGCTGATCGCCAGCGGCCGCACCGAAGAACTGCTGACGCGGCTGGATCTGTCGCTGGCGCACGGCGACACTGCCGCAGCCGTACTGAGCGTCACGGTGATCAGTCTCGACAGCGCTGACCACCTGATCCAAACCAGCTTTGCCGGCGGCCTGCTGGTGGTGCCGCACCAATCTGCCGTGATCGGCCAGACCCTGCGTGTGCGCGTGCAGGCGCGCGACGTCAGCCTGACGCTGGAGCGGCAAAGCGGCACCAGCATTCTCAACATTCTGAGCGCCACGGTGACCGCGCTCTCACCCGATAGCCCGGCGCAGACCATGGTGTCACTCGATGTCGGTGGCACTCGGCTGCTGGCACGCATCACGACCCGCTCAGCGCGCGCTCTCGGGCTGGCACCCGGGCTGGTGCTGTATGCACAGATCAAGGGCGTGGCCATTTTGGGTTAGGTGGTTGCAGCTCGCAGACTTTTTGGCAGGTTTGGCCTTGCCAAGCCACCATGACCGTCCTCCTCCTTTACTTGGCCTGCCGTGGCGGGGGGAAGTCGGCCGTGGACAAGGCCTAGTGGGCAGAAGGGTCAGCGCAGGAACTGATGGGCGGCGCTAGTGAAGGCGACCGCGGGATCAGAGAGGGGAAAGGTTTCCGCCTTGATGCGCCCGGCATCCAGCACCTGGACCAGCAGCCGGCCCACCGGATCGGCGGTAAAGGGCGACCCCGTTTGCGCTGGCGTGAGCAGGTAGCGCACCGGGCCGGTGGCCACGGACACATCCTTTGGAGCTGGGTCAGTAACGGCGATGGAGAAGATCCCCGGCACGGATGAGAAGCCGGGCACGGAAA
>CAYHDD010000260.1:0-5098 GCA_964355195.1 uncultured Rhodoferax sp.
CCCGGACTCGCCCACGAGCCCTGCGATCTCGCCCTCGCTCACCTTCAGCGAGATGCCATCCAAGATGGATTGCGGCGACCCATTGCGATGGCCGCGCACTGTCAATCCTTCGACAGCCAGGATAGGGTTTGTCATGAGTAAAGCATCTATTGACCGAACGTTCGTTCAATGCTAACATAAATTCTAATAGCTGATTACAGCACTCTACTGTAGCGGCGACAGAGCGTGTGCGAGCAGTTGAACATGCCAGTGCTGGAGAACCCGATAACCATGGTTGAAAACTCAGATGAACAGGCCCGTGCCAAGTACGCCGAGCAGGAGTGCTCCGCAATGACGGCCACGTCAAAGCGAGGGCTGGACCAGCCTGAGCGCGTCGCCGAGCGCGCTCGCTACATTGCTGAGACCTACGCTGCGCACCACCGCCCACTGCGCTCTTTCTTGGGACGCTTGTTGCGCAACGAGGACGACATCGCCGACACGGTGCAGGAGGTGTTCTTGCGGATCGCGCAGCTTCCAGATCCCTCCATATTGGACCTGAACCCTCGCGCTTACCTGTTCCGCACTGCCGAGCGCCTGGTGATCGACAAGGTGCGTCGTGACGCCTTCAGGCGGACCAGTTTTCACTGCACCCTGGACAATATTGATGTTGAGCAGCCCGGCCCTTCGGTGGAGAGCCAAGTTCACTGGCGGCGCGCCATGGAACAGATTGTCGATTGTCTTCGTGCCGCCGGCGCTCGTACCGCACAGGTGGTCGAGTTGAGTTGCCTGCACGACCTAACTCATCCCGAGATTGCTGATCGTCTTGGGGTGACTACCCGAACGGTCGAACGCTGCATGCAGCGGGCGCGGCAAGTCTGTGAACCTTTTTACATCGCGGCCTGAAAACCGCTTACACGGAGAACCCATGAATCAGCCAAACCTCAAAAAGAATCCAGTGACGACTGCCATCGTGGCCTTATCGGTCCTGATGGTGGGCGAAAGCGCCACCGTGGCACATGCGCAAAGCGTTGCGGAACCGCAGGTGCTGCAGCAGGTCACGATCTCTGCGCGTAAGCGCACAGAGCGCGCCATCGACGTGCCACTATCCATCAGCGTCATCAGCGGCGACGAATTGCAGGACCGCGGCGCCGTACGGTTGTCGGATGCCGCCATTCCTAACGTTGTGTTTCTGGGGCCAGAGAACAACGCTTTGCCGAATTTCTCCGTTCGCGGTGTTCAAAGCCAGAACCGATCGAACATCGGATTCGATAGTGGCATCGGCGTTTACGTCGACGGTGTTTTTATGGGGCGCGGCGCGGCCTTCAACCTTGAGACCTACGACATCGAGCGTGTCGAGTTCCTGCGCGGGCCCCAAGGAACGCTTTTCGGCAAGAACTCGATCGCTGGCGCCATCAGCGTTGTGACGCGCGAACCGTCCAAGAACTTCGAGGCCACCGCTGGTGCAGACATCGGGAGTGACAATCTGCGTCGCTTCAGTGGCTACCTCAGCTCTTCACTCGGATCAGACACCGTGCGCGGAAGTCTTTCGTTCTATTCTGGCAAGCGTGATGGCTACATGAAAAATGCAGCGACTGGAGCCAAGGAGGGCGACGAGGATGTGACGGGTGCTCGTGCCAAGTTGGTTTTCAAACCCTCCGCAGGGTTGGACTTGACGATTGCGGCCGATTACCTTAAGGACAAGTCCGTTGCGGCATCTCCACATATCGTCTCGGGCTACGGTGCAATCGCCAACAGCGACGAATTCACAAGCAATGAGGACCTGCAGACGCTGGCTCACCGCACCGTTCAGGGCCTGGGCGGCACCATCAACTACGACCTTCGAAACGGACTGACACTGACCTCGATCACGAGCCTGCGCAAGCTCGACACCACGAGGACTTCGGACACCGACGTAGGCCCGACCAACATCGTCGCGTCGGCGAGCACATCTGTGCAGGATCAATGGAGCCAAGAACTGCGGATTGCCACGAACCGCAAGGCGACGGTGGAATATGTGGCCGGCTTGTATCTCTATGCGCAGAAGGCTAGCGCAACTTCGCTCAGCACTTTCGGGCCGGCGGCCCCGGTACTGTCTTCGATCCGCAATACGACGGGCAACACCTTCGGCGACATCAATTCAAAGACGACGGCAGTATTTGGCAACGCCGACTGGAATGTGAGCGAAGTGCTGACGCTGACCGGTGGCCTGCGTTATACGAACGAGACGAAGGATCTCGCCTACCAGCAGGTGGTCACCTTCCCGTCGTTCCTGGCCCCGTCGATCCCGCTGGAGAACGACAGCCTGAGCACCAGTAACGTGACGCCCTTGCTCAGTGCACGCCTGCACGTCGACCGCAACGCCATCGTCTACGCCACGTACAGTAAGGGCTTCCGTAGTGGCGGCTGGAACGTCGACAACATCACCGCGGGTGGGCCGACGAGCTTTAAACAAACCCGCTTCACCGACGAGAGTATGGCGAACTTCGAGGTCGGTGCGAAGGGTACGCTGATGGGTGGAAAGCTGAACCTGGGTGCAACGGCGTTTCGTATGAACTACGACGACATCCAGGTGACGCAACAGGTGCAGGTCCTGGGCGGAGGTGGCGCAGTGGTGGGAGTTGTGACCAACGGAGGCCAGGCCAGGAGCGAAGGTGTGGAACTTGAGGCCACGTGGCGGCCGACTTCGACGCTGCGCGTTGCCGGAGGCGTCGGTTACGTTGACGCGTACTACACCGACTATGTCGACAAAAGCCGTGGCGCCCCAGTCAGCTTCAATGGCAATAAGCTGAACAATGCACCACGCTTGACCTCAAACCTCTCTGCTTCGTACACGCTGCCATTGTCGATCGGGGCAATGACATTCCGACTAGATGCCAAACACACCGACGGGTTCTTCACCGGTCGCGAAAACGCCGTGTCACAGTGGATTCCTGGCTATGACTTGTTCAACGCACGTGTCAGTCTGGCGAGTGACAGCGGGCGCTGGGACTTGGCTCTGTACTCGAACAACCTGTTTGATCAGCGCTACGTCGTCGCGCAGGGGCCGGGCGGGTTCGCAGCACCCGTTGGCGCGGGCACAAACCAGACCGTCAGCTACGGCCGGCCGCGTTCTTATGGCATCGTAGGCACGTTCACTTTCTGACGCCCAGACTGCATGCGGGTTTTTACGGCCACCTTGGGGACCGAGACCGACACGGCCTCGCCTATCCCCACTGGCTGGAGGGCCTTCGAAGACACCATGCTGTGGCGGCCCGGACAGCACCCGGAGCAGCCCACCGAGGCTACCGGGCCGTTGTGGGCTTGCCGTCGCAGGGCGCGTGAAAGCGGTTGGTCGGTGGTAGAGGGCACCTGCGCCTACGCGATGCCTGGCGGGCCTGTACCCCAGTCGGTGTACGAGGCTCTGCGTGACGAGATCCTCCAGCAGTTGCGCCAGGCACTACCCGTCGACGCCGTCGCGCTCGGCCTGCATGGCGCGATGGTCGCCGACCGAACCACCGACTGTGAAGGCGATCTGCTTGCCAGGGTGCGGGCGCTGGTAGGGCCAGAAGTCGCCGTAGGAGCGGAACTGGATTGCCACGCCCACCTAACGCAGCGCATGCAGGACGAGGCCGATGTGCTGGTGTTTTTCAAGGAGTACCCTCACACAGACTATATCGAGTGCGGTGAGCAGCTACTGGACTTGCTTCACCGTACTCGATCTGGCAAGGTGCGCCCGGTGACGCGCGCCTTTCACTGTCATATGATTGTGGCGCTACCGACCCGGCACGAGCCGGTCAGTAGCCTGTTGAAGTCGATCCGCGAGCGCGAGACGGGCCGCGTGCTGTCGATCTCGGTTGTTCACGGTTTTCCGCGGGGCGATGTGCCCGAGATGGGCGCGCAGATCCTGGTCATCACTGATGACGACACGTCGCTGGCAGAGCGCACGGCGCGCGAGTTCGGCTTCAGGCTCTTCAGCTTGCGTGAGCAACTGCGATCGGCGAGGCCAGCCCTAAGCGTCACTCTGGATGAGGCGCTGGCCAGTGCCGAGCGGCCGTTCATCCTGGTCGACGCTGATGACAACCCCGGCGCCGGCGCCGCCGGTGACAACACCGAGGTGCTGCGCATGTTGTTGAACCAGGGCGTCATGGAGGTCTGTGCGGGCCCGTTGTGGGACCCGGTGGCAGTGCGCTTCTGTTTCGACGCCGGCGTGGGCGCTCGCTTGAAACTGCGTGTGGGTGGCAAGGTGGGACCGGACTCTGGTTTCCCACTGGACGTGCAGGCCGAGGTATTGGCATTGCAGCGCGATCACCATCAACCGGTTGGCAGCTTCGACGCTCCGCTGGGCGACTCGGCGGCAATTGCCTTCGCAGGCATCAAGTTGGTACTGACTAGCGTTCGCGATCAGGCCTACTCCCCCGGATTATTTGGCGGATTGGGCATTGATTGCAGCCAATTCCGGTTCATCGTCCTGAAGTCCTCTCAGCAGTTCCACCTGGGATTTGATGCGATCACGGAAACGTCGCTGCTGCTGCGTCGCCCTCAGCGAGGTGTAGAGTCGTTGCGACATGTGCAGCGACCAATATGGCCGTTGGACGAGGACTTCACACTGACATGACCAGAAAGCCCCTGATTGGTGTCACGCCCGACGTGGAATTCATGTCGGACGGCAACCCGCCGCGTGACTTCTACTTTGTAGACGCCCGCAACTTCGACACCTTGCGTGAGGTGGGCGCCACGGCGGTGATCCTGCCGCACGAGTTCGATGAAATCGACCGCTACCTCAATCTCATCGACGGTCTGTTGGTCACGGGCGGCGGCTACCAGTTCCAGGTGCCGGCTCTGTTTCACCACGATGGCACGGAGCCGCCTGAAAAGGAGCACCGCGCACGATTCGAGGCGGCGCTGTTACTGCGCGCGATCGAACTTGACCGGGCGGTACTGGCAGTTTGCGGTGGGTTCCAGTTGCTAAACATGCTGACCGGCGGTGAACTGGTCGTGGCTCTGGCCCAGACTCGGTCGGAGTGGGCCCATCACAGAGGCACTAGCTTTGCGGCAACCGAACATCGTGTTCAAGTGATGCCAGGCACGCGATTGGCTGCGATCACGGGTGTTGCAACCCTCGATGTCAATTCCAGGCACC
>CAYHDD010000261.1:0-5069 GCA_964355195.1 uncultured Rhodoferax sp.
TATAGCACCGGGTCTTGTCGGCCAGATACAGCAGGATCGCACCTGACTCAAAGACCCTGATCGGAGTCGCGCCGGTGTGGTCCACCAAGGCCGGAATCTTGGAGTTCGGGTTGACTGAGACAAAGCCACTGCCAAACTGCTCACCCGCGCTGATCCGGATAAGCCAGGCGTCGTACTCTGCGCCCGTGCATCCTGCGGCAAGCAGTTCTTCCAGCATCACCGTGACCTTGACGCCGTTGGGCGTGCCGAGCGAATAGAGCTGAAGCGGATGGCGTCCGACGGGTAACTCCTTTTCATGGGTCGCTCCGGCGGTCGGACGGTTGATGCTGGCAAAGCGGCCCCCGCTTTCCTTGCTGGCAGACCAGATCTTTGGCGGCGTATAGGGCGTTGAATTGTCCATGGAGAAGGCCTTTTGTTAAGGTGGCTGCACATGGTACCCTGATCCAGGATGGGGACGCGGCGAAGGAAGTGGTTGAAAATCGACCATGGCTCGGCGGCATGATGGGATGGTTGAGACGGCAAGGTGCCCGATTCGCTGAGCCCGGTTTCCCACTGGCTGATTTGAAAGTTGAACCTGCCTTGATGCTTGACTCCGTTCTTGTCTGGTTTCGTCGCGATCTGCGTGACTCTGATCACGCGGCACTGTGCGCGGGCCTGCGCCGTGCGCGCCGCGTCTATTGCGTCTTCGTCTTTGACAGCGACATTTTGGACCGCTTGGCGTCCCGCACCGACAGGCGGGTCGAGTTCATTCGTGAATCCCTGGTCGAACTGGATAGGAACTTGCGTCAGCGCGGTGGTGCACTTCTGGTCTGTCAGGGCTCGGCTGCGGTGGAAATCCCTCGCGTGGCCGACGACCTTGGGGTGGCTGCGGTTTTTGTCAATCGCGACTATGAGCCACAGGCAAAGGCGCGTGATGCGACGGTGGCCCGTGCCCTGCTGGCCAGCGGCAAGGGTCTTGAGTTCTTCAAGGACCAGGTGATCTTCGATAGTGGCGAGGTGCTTACACAGGCGGGGCAGCCCTATACCGTTTTCACCCCCTACAAGAACAATTGGTGCAAGCGCCTGTGCGCGCCTGACTTCGCGGCCCACGATGCCGTTGACGGTCAGTTGGCGACAGTCGCTCAGGCCACAGGGATTCCCACGCTGGAGCAGATCGGCTTCAAGCCCACGAACCTGCGCCCCCTTGGTATCGTTCCGGGTATGTCGGGCGGGCAGCAACTGCTCGCCGATTTCAACTCCCGCATGCACTGCTATCAGACGCAGCGCGACTTTCCCGCCATCAATGGGGGGTCCTGTTTGTCCGTGCACCTGCGCTTTGGCACGGTGTCAATTCGGCAACTGGTTGCCGTGGCCTTGTCGCAAGGTGCCTTGACGGGCGAGCCCGGCGCAGCGCTATGGCTCTCGGAACTTGTCTGGCGCGACTTTTATTTCATGATCCTCGATCACTTTCCCCACGTCGCAAGCGGCACTTTCAAGCCGGCCTACGATGCCATCGCCTGGGAGAAGGGCGAGCGAGCGGACAGCTTGTTCCTGGCCTGGTGCCAGGGCAATACGGGCTATCCGTTGGTCGATGCCGCCATGCGGCAGTTGAATCACAGCGGCTACATGCATAACCGCCTGCGCATGGTGGTGGCTTCGTTTCTCGCCAAAGACCTGGGCATAGCCTGGAGTCGCGGGGAGACCTACTTCGCGCAACAACTAAACGACTTCGACCTGTCAGCAAACAATGGCGGCTGGCAATGGGCTGCGTCCAGCGGCTGCGATGCCCAGCCCTATTTTCGCATCTTCAACCCCGTCAGCCAATCTGAGCGATTCGATCCACAAGGTCGCTTCATCAGGCGGTACCTGCCAGAACTGGCCAAGGTGCCGGACAAGTTTATCCACGCACCCTGGCTTATGAGCGAGGCGCAACAGACAGCCTGTGGAGTGACGATCGGACGCGAAACGCCCGCTCCGCTGGTTGATCACGCTACTGCGCGGCAGCGCACTCTGGAGCGCTACGCGGTAGTCAAACGCCCATTGGCAGTTTGAGCGAATTAGGCCTTCAGGCTGCGCACGGCTCCAAACAGCGTTCTTGCGTCAGGGTTGGACGTTCGTGTCTTGCGGTGTGTAGCGCAGTCGGGCCAGGTCAAACCCCTGGTTGCGCGCACTCGCCAACGCGTCCTCCAACAACGCTGGTGGCAATTGCGGCGTGCGCGAAAGTACCCAGAGATATTCACGGTTGGGGTTGCCCACGACCGCCCAACGATACTGCGGGTCCAGGCCGAGGACCCAGTAGTCGCCCTTGAATGGCCAGAAGAAGGATACCCTGAGGCGGCTGTTGCCAAAGCCTTCGACAACCGTGGCTCTTCCCGTAGCTTCCTCTGTGCCAACTTGGGTGCGGCAGCGGTTTTGGACGCTAATGCTACCGTCGAGCCCGGCGCTGTAGTGCGCCGTCGTGTCGGCCACGCAATGGCGCTGAAAGAACATTGGGAAACTGGCAATCTCGAACCACTTGCCGCTGTACCGGACCAGGTCCACGGAAGAAACGCTTGTGACCGGGCTCTGGGCCCAGGACGCCACGCAGGTGCATGCCAGAATCAAGCAAAGTATGCGTGTTTTCATTTGTCAATCGTCACTGCTGCTTGGAGCCCTTGACCCCCGTCCTGGATTGCCACCCGACGAAGGAGGGGTAGTGGCGTTCGACCACGGCTCCGTTGACATCCCAGGCCATACATTTTCCCACGAAGGGCGGCGGCGCCCCATCGGCAGCGTCGAGAAACGGGCCTTCAGGCAGGGTCTGGAGGGCGACGGTGGCCATGTTGAATAGAAGTTCCCGCAGGTGCGCGCAGCCCCGCTCGCCTCCAAGGTTTCTCGCAATGGCGTGGCGCCAACCTGCTCCCATCGTGCATCCAATCATCTTCTGCATGGGAGCTTCTGCCATCGGGCATTCAGGGTGCGGCACGCCATCCATTGCCACGGCAATAGCGCGCACCACCAAGCTATCGTCGATCGTTACCCGTATCGACAGCTTGTGAATAGGTTCGCCAGGTTGCCAAGCCCCATCACCGAGGATTTCGAAAGCCCGGGTTTTCGTGTCACACATTTCGGCTTCAATGTCCCACAAACCATCGACTCGCTGAAAGCCGCGGTAAACGGCGTCTCGGGTATGCAGATGGGTTCGAGGCTCGGGTGATGGTAGTGGCAAATCAGGACCTCTTTTGGACGGCAAGGGGATTGGGTCTGAAGTGTAGTTTGTCCGGCCATCTCACTTTAGGGATGTGAAAACCCAACCGTGGTCGGTCTTTCCTGCAGGTGCAGTTGAGTCACAACTTCCGCCGTTTCAGCGACCAACCGCCCCTTCTTCCACACCTTCAGCCGATTCGCCCTGAGCCGGATTGCTTCAACCGGGTCCCGTGCCTGCAGCAGTACAAAGCTTGCGTCGCAGCCCGGCTCTAGTCCATAGCCCTTCAAGTGCATCAGCTTCGCAGGGTTGATGGTCACCGCATCAAAGCACTGGCGCATGGCGGCCTGGCTGGTCATCTGGGCTACGTGAAGGCCCATGTGCGCCACCTCGAGCATGTCGCCGCTGCCCAGGCTGTACCAGGGGTCCATCACGCAGTCGTGACCAAAAGCGACGTTGATGCCCGCCGCCAGCAGCTCGGGAACACGGGTCATGCCACGGCGCTTCGGATACGTGTCATGCCGGCCTTGCAGCGTGATGTTGACCAGCGGATTGGCCACCACCTGCAGTTGTGCCTCGGCCATGAGCGGTATCAGCTTGCTCACATAGTAATTGTCCATGCTGTGCATCGAGGTCAGGTGCGATCCGGTCACCCGTCCGTGCAGACCCAGGCGCCGGGTCTCGAACGCCAGTGTCTCGACGTGGCGCGACAATGGATCGTCGGACTCATCGCAGTGCATGTCGATTAGCAAGCCGCGCTCGGCGGCCGTCTCGCACAGCAGCCTGACGCTCAGGGCGCCGTCTGCCATGGTCCGCTCGAAATGCGGAATGCCACCGACCACGTCGACGCCCTGGTCGAGCGCACGTTTCAAGTTGTCCAGGTGCTGACTCGGTCCCTCAGGCCCGCGCAGCACGCCATCTTGCGGAAAGGCTACCAGTTGCAGGTCGATGCTGGGGGCGACTCGTTTCTTGACTTCCAGTAGTGCTTCGACTGCGAGCAGGCGAGGGTCGCAGACATCGACGTGGCTGCGAATTGCCAGCAAGCCTTTCGCCACGGCCCAGTCGCAGTAGTTGAGCGCGCGTTCGATCAAGGCCTCTTGTGTCAGCAAAGGCTTCAGCTCACCCCACAGCGCAATGCCTTCAAGCAAGGTGCCCGACTGGTTCACGCGCGGCAGGCCGTAACTGAGCGTGGCGTCCAAATGAAAGTGCGCGTCGACGAACGGTGGGCTAAGCAGCCGACCCTGGGCGTCGATGACTTGTTGCGTCGACGCGGTCAACGCCCTTGCGACTTCCACAATGCGCCCATCCTGCACCGCAACCGACATCTGCTGGCGTCCATCGGGCAATGTGGCGTTTTGGATCAGAAGATCAAGCATTTAGCGTTCCCCCTTGCGATACGGTTTCATCAGCGCCTGCGGGTAGCTGGCTTTGCGGGCCACCAGAACCAGTGCCACGATGGACAGCACATAGGGCAGCATCAGGTACATCTGGTAGGGCAGCGCGGCGTCGCCGGACTGCTGCAGACGCAGTTGCAGGGCATCAAAGAAAGCGAACAGCAGGGCGCCCAGCAATGCTTTGCCGGGGCGCCAGGAGGCGAAGACGACCAGTGCCACGCAGATCCAGCCGCGTCCGTTGACCATGTTGAAGAAGAAGGCGTTGAAGGCCGACAGCGTCAGGAAGGATCCGGCGATGCCCATCAGCGCTGAACCTGCCACGATGGCGCCCGTGCGCACCCCGGCCACCGACACGCCCTGACCTTCAGCCGCCTGCGGGTTCTCGCCCACCATGCGCACCGCCAGCCCGACCGGTGTGCGGTACAGCGCGTAACCGATCAGCGGCACCAGCACCAGCGCCAGCAGGGTCAGCGGTGTTTGTTGCGCCAAAATCGGAAGACCCAGCCAACTCA
>CAYHDD010000262.1:0-5067 GCA_964355195.1 uncultured Rhodoferax sp.
CCCACAACGCCGTGGGCAGGTCGGGCCGCGCGGCGCTGAGCTCAGCGTCCTGCTGCCATGCGGCCACCAGCCGCGCCCCGGCCACCAGCTGGGCGATGAAACTCTTGGTCGCGGCCACGCTCAATTCAGCGCCGGCATGCAGGGGGAACAGCCACTTGGCAGCGCGTCCGAGTGGCGAGTCGGCCTGGTTCACGAAAGCCACCGTACAAGCCCCGCCCTCGGAAAATAGACGTGTCGGCGCTACCAGGTCCGGACTCTGCCCGGACTGCGAAAGGGCCATCGACAGCAAGCCCTGGCAGGCAATCTTCGAATCGTAGAGCGTGACCAGGGACATCGGCAGCGAGGTCACCAGTTGCCCCAGACGCACCATGATCAGGTAGGCCAGGTAATGGGCGGCGTGATCCGAGCTGCCACGCGCCACGGTCAGAATCGATTGCGGTGGCTGCGCGCGCAAATAGGCACCAAAGTCCTGGTATTGCTGAACATCGCTCGCCAATTGGCGCGCCACGGCGACCGGTGCCTCGCGCGCCTCTTCCAACATTTGGCTACTCAACTCGTGTTCCTTCAAGGTAAACATCCTGCAATTCAAGGTCGCGATTCAAGCGCACGACATCGGCCCAGGCGCCAGGCGCCAAGCGGCCCCGATCAGTCAGCCCAAGGTATTCGGCGGCGTGGCTGGAGACACGCTGGGAAGCCTCGCGCAGGCCCAGGCCTAGCTTTTGAACCAGATTACGCAAGGCCTGGTCCATGGTCAGTGCCGAGCCCGCCAGCGTGCCATCGGCCAGACGCACTCCCCCCAGGCATTTGGTCACGCTGTGGCGCCCCAGGCGGTACTCGCCGTCGGGCATGCCGCTGGCGGCGGTGGAGTCGGTGACGCAGTAGAGTTTGGGAATGGCGCGCAGCGCAACCCGCACGGCACCGGGGTGCACGTGGACCAGGTCCGGAATGATCTCGGCGTAGTCGGCGTGTGCCAACGCCACGCCAACCATGCCCGGCGCGCGGTGATTCAGGCCAGACATGGCGTTGAACAAGTGGGTGAAGCCCGCGGCACCGCAGGCCAGGGCCTGCAAGCCCTCTTCGTAAGTACCCGAGGTGTGGCCGATCTGGACGCGAAAACCGGCCTGACAGAGCGTCGCGATGAGCTCCATATTTCCCGCCACTTCGGGTGCCAGCGTGATCAGGCGGATCGGGAACACCGCGTGCAGGCGCTGCAATTCGTCCAACTGCACGGCGCGCACGAAATCCGGCTGCGCGCCCAGCTTGGCGCTGTTGATGTACGGCCCTTCCAGGTGCACGCCGAGCACATGTGCCGCCGCCGGGTGACGCGTCTGCGCCTGCTCGCGCATGGCAATGAAGGCCATTTCCAGGTCACTGCTGGGCGCGGTCATGGTCGTGGCCAGCAAGGCGGTGGTGCCATGACGGGCGTGCAACTGCGCCACGCGCGTCAGGGCGTCGCCACCTTCCATGATGTCGCGCCCGCCACCGCCGTGCACATGCAGGTCGATAAAGCCCGGCAGCAACAGCGCCTGCCTTGAGTCGCGCACCTGGGCCTCATCCATCGGCTCACCGCGCACGGCCACCACGCGCCCATCGTCGCCGAGCTCGATCACACCGCTGACAAAGCCGGCGGGCGTGAGGATGTTGCCGGCGATGCTTTTCATCCGGGGCGTCTGCTGATCGGGGCACAAATCATGGCTTGGTTTTCCTATCGGCCAACGGTTGTTGCGGCTTGCCCGGCGGGGTGTTTGGGTAGCGGAGTAATGTACCAAAGTCAATAAACCATTTTTGCGCACAAATGCTGTTGCGTAATCGATTTTCAACCATCACAATTCAATGTGCAGCACTAGACCTCATCAGGAGTGACTTTTGAGCACATCAGATTCAGTATCGTCATGAGTTCCGCTTTCAACACACTAGCTTCCGATCCAATCGGTGCAGCTTGGCTGGCCAGGGAGTTCAATGCCCTGCCGATGGGCCGGCTCCACGTCTTCAGCCAGGTGGGCGGGAGACGTTCGACCCAGGTCCGAGATGGGCTTCGCGTCGAGACCTATCCTGAGATCATGCGCCCTGAGGCCGATGTGGCCTCGCACCTACAGTTCCACCTGCGTCATGAGGTCGTGCATCTTGAGTTTCTCGTCCGTCTTTTTACAAAGACAGGCCCGGCGCCTGTGCAGGATTGGATCATGGCAAAGCCTACCGGCCAGTATGCACGACGGGCGGCTTTCCTCTACGAGTGGCTCACCGGGTCGAATCTATTGACCCCAGAGCGACTCGGGGGCAATTACGTCGACGCGATTGATGGCGAAGTCGTGCTGGCCGCCTCCCCGGACAAGATCGTCAAGGTCAGCCGCTGGCGGATCAACGATAACCTGCCGGGCACGAGGTTTTTCTGCCCAACGGTCGCCAAGACGCAGGCATTGAACACCGCTGCAACGCTTGATGTGCGCTCGCTGTTCGAGCAGCTTACGGATGAATTTGGCGCGGAGCTGCTACAGCGAGCGGCTACATGGATGACTCTGCGCGAGAGCAAGGCTAGCTTCCTGATCGAGGGTGAGGTTGACCGGGTAAGCAGAATCCAACGTTTCGCGGATGTCCTGGCCCGGCGCACCGGTCTGGGCGAACTGCCCTTGACAGACAGTGCCCTGGCTGAGTTGCAGCGCGAGATCCTCGGGCCCGTCACCACATTGAAACGCCTGGGCATTCGGCAGTCACCTGTCTTTGTCGGAGATACAGTCCGGTACCAGGAAGTGGTGCACTATGTCGCGCCGCCAGATTCAGACTTGGAGGAGATGCTCGAAGGCCTGCGCGTCTTCCTGGATCGCACCGAGGGGCAGTCCTCTGTCCTGCGAAGCGCAGTTGCGGCCTTTGCCTTCGTCTACATCCACCCGATGGCCGACGGCAATGGCCGTGTACATCGATTCCTGATCAACGACATCCTGCGCCGGGACGGTGTGATTCCGGCGCCCGTGATTCTGCCGGTGTCGGCCGTCATCACTGCCGATGCAGGGGAACGACATTCCTACGATCAGGTGCTCGACCAGGTTTCCCGGCCCTTGATGCAATCCATCCGCGATCAGACGACATTTGCGAGTGTTCACACAACTTACGCCGATGGAGTTGTCTCGAATTTCGTTTTCAGTGGCCAGGACCAGGCTCGGCCGATTTGGCGCTATCCTGATTTGGGACCGCACATTGTCTACCTGTCCAGGGTGATCGCGCGCACCCTCTCCGAGCAAATGCGTGAGGAATCCAAATACCTGAGGGATCACCTTCGTGCACGGGAAGCACTGAAGGAGATCGTCGAGATGCCAGATCATCAGGCTGACCGGCTCCTGCGATCCATGGAGGCAAATGAAGGCAGGCTGAGCAACGCGCTGGTCAAGGAAATGCCGGTGTTGGCGCAACCTGGCATCTGGAAAGCCATCACAAACGCGGTGAGTCTGGCGTTCAAGGGAGATGAGCCGCTGAACGACAACGTGATCGACCGGTATGGGCCGAAGTAGATGTGCATGAGGGTTACCAACTGCGCTGATTGACGCGCGTGATCGTTGCCACCTGGGGCGAAGTCAATCGCATGGCGCACCTCTCGGGCCTGCTGGTGCCAAACATGGGCACCCTCAACATCAGCGCGCCGAAAGCCGAACTGCGCCAGGCACATCATAGGTTTCCCGTTCGGGTAATTTCCGTAGGACTCTGGCCAAAAAATCCAGAAAGTTCCTGATCGGGAAATATAGTTTGCGCAGAAGCAGTTTCTGGTTAATAATTTCCCGAACGGGAAACATAAAAACCATGACATCGATTCGATCACCTGAACAACTAGGATGTGCACTTCGTGCTGGGCGCAAGCAGCTCGGGCTGACGCAGCCCCAGTTGGCCCTGGCGGCAGGGGTTGGTGTGCGCTTCATCGTCGATCTTGAAGCCGGCAAACCCACCGTGCGACTTGAGAATGTTCTGCGGGTCATTGATGCCTTGGGTGGAGAGCTCCAGTTGAGCGGATTGCCAACCGTTGTGGCGCAAGCGCAACAAAAGGGCACTGAGCATGGCGCATGAGCTGGAGGTGTGGTTATTCGCTAACCGCGTCGGCACCTTGGCGCTGGTCGATGGGCGACTGAGTTTTTGCTACGCGCCTGGCTGGCTTTCACTGCCGAACGCAATTGCCTTGTCTGCCTCGCTGCCCTTGCAAGGCGAGCCATTCGACGATCACAAGGCTCGCCCATTCTTTGCCGGTCTGCTGCCAGAAGGGCAGATGCGCCGCTTGATCGCACGGCAGTTCCAGGTCTCGGGTCAGAACGACTTTGCGTTGTTGGACCACATCGGTGGCGAATGCGCCGGAGCGGTGACGTTCCTTGCGCCCGGGCAGGCTTTGCCGGCGCCTACCCGCGGTGATGATGTTCAATGGCTGAGCGACAAGGAGCTTGTTGCCATCCTCGATGAATTGCCTCGCCACCCCATGCTGGCTGGCAGCGACGGACTACGGCTTTCCCTGGCTGGAGCACAAGACAAACTGCCGGTGGTTTTTGATGGCGAGCGTATTGGCCTGCCTCGCAATGGCACACCCAGCTCTCACATCTTGAAGCCTGCGATACATGCCCTTGAGGATAGCGTGGGCAACGAGGGTTTTTGCCTGGCGCTGGCTGAGACCATGCAGCTCAAACCAGCGAAGTCAAAGGTTCACGCCGTCTTGAATCGCCCGTTCTTGCTGGTTGAGCGCTATGACCGGGTTGCGGATGCCGAGGCACAGCGGCAGCGTCTTCATCAAGAGGATTTCTGCCAGGCACTGGGTGTGGTGCCCGAAATGAAATACCAAAACGAAGGTGGGCCGGATCTGGCGCATTGCTTCGATCTGGTTCGCCGTGTCACGCGCCCCAGCGCGCCGCAAATCCTGCGCTTGCTCGACTACGTGATCTTCAATGCGCTGATCGGCAATCACGATGCACATGCCAAGAACTTCTCACTACTGTACTCAGGCGCGACACCCACCCTGGCCCCGTTCTACGACACGCTCTCGACTGCGGTCTACCCGACACTCACGCCCAAGATGGCGATGAAGATCGGAGCCAAGTACAA
>CAYHDD010000263.1:0-5058 GCA_964355195.1 uncultured Rhodoferax sp.
CCAACACCGGACTCACCCTGAATCAGCAAGGGAATCGGCTTGTCCAGAACGCGGCACCTTCTCGCTCGAAGGCCCGGAAGGCAAGGCCTTTCACACTCGGTCTAGGGTGTTCAGTGAGGCGGAAATGGCCGATCTGGCCAGGTACCCAGCAATTTGAGGAAGGTTCGACGCATTGCGTGAGAAACAGTATGTAGAGAGCACATTAAGGTTGTCCAAAACCAAAGCGCTTGAAAACTTCCTGCGCCGGTGGTTCCGTAAGCGCTTGCGCGAACGACATGGCGGAGGCAGAGGCATCGGCGCGAACCGTCAAACCGTAGGCGGCGCCCACCTGCAAATTCGGTGGCAGTTGCACGACCTTCAGGCGAGGCACCTCCTTTTGCGCTGCCACGGCGTTGGTGCAATAGATGAGGAACAAGTCAGCTTGGCCCTGAGGCGAACACTTGCGCTGGTTCGCCCCTTTCAATGCGCTCGCGCAACAGACCTGAAGCGCCGAAGGTTAGTTGGATCTTCTGACCAGTGCGTGCCTCATAGGCTTTGGCGATCTCGCTCAGTGCCTCGCGCAGACTGCCTGCGGAGTAGACGCGCACGAGAGGCGCGTCGGTGTCAAGCGCTCGTGTAGCGTTCATCGTGCCAGCGCATCCCACTGCGCCCAGCGTGATCACGGTCGTGAGCGCTCCCCAGTAAATCTGACGCATCGCTGCCCCTCACTTCCCGGCATTGGGGAAGAATAGTTGCTCGCCGCCAATCTTGTAGCCAGCGATGACCGCCTGCCCCGGCGCCGAAATCACCCAGTCCACAAACTTCTGCGCGTCCGCCGCCTTGACATGGGCATGTTTGGCAGGGTTGACCACCATCACGCCATACTGGTTGAAGAGTCGAGTGTCGCCTTCAACCAGCACCGTCAAGTCGCTTCGATTCTTGAAGCTCAGCCATGTCCCGCGATCAGCCAGCACATAACTGCCGGCCGTGGCGGCAATATTCAGCGCTGGTCCCATGCCACAGCCACATTCCCTGTAGCCACTGCCCTTGTTGTCTGTCAGACCAGCAGTCTTCCAGTAACGCAATTCCGCCGCGTGCGTGCCACTCTTGTCTCCGCGAGAGACGAAGCCTGCGCCTGCAGCGGCCACTTTCTTGAGTCCCTCGACAATGTCTTTGCCTTTGGCCTTGGCCGGATCTGCCGCGGGGCCAACCAGCACGAAATCGTTGTACATCACCGCAAAGCGTTTGACTGCAAAGCCATCCGCGACGATCTTCTCCTCGGCGGCCTGATCATGTACAAACAGCACATCAGCATCGCCTCTGCGCCCCATGTCCAGCGCCTGCCCGGTGCCAAGCGCCACCACCTTCACCTCAATACCGGTCGCCTTCTTGAATTCAGGCAAGAGATAAGCAAACAAGCCCGACTGCTCAGTGGATGTCGTCGATGCCATCACGATGGATTGCGCCGATGCTCCCAGCGAAGCTGCAAGAACGGAAGATGTCAGCAAGTGTCTGACAAGGGCCAGAAACGCGTTGGGTGAGGAACTGATTTTCAAACGACTACTCCGGTAACGAATGCACGGTTTTGGAAGGCTTCGGCTTGTGCGATTCACGCTACTGCCGGAGCAAATCATTGTCAGAGTCGGATGGTAGCGTTGGCTGGAGCAAACTGCGATATGAAGCGGCATTCATACGCTTTCATGTCAATGTGACCACGCAGTTCCCCGTTCGGCGTATCGAACGTCGGCAAGTATCGATGCCTACCCAGCCATGAATTTGAACGTCAGGTCCTCACGTCTGGCGATGAACGCAATGGCACTTTGCAGGTCGCCGCGAACTGCTTGCGTATGGCGTTGAGCTGGAGCGCCGGAAAGCCGACCGTCGTGTTCGCCCGCTTTGTATCTTTATGGAAGCCGTAGTTGGCACCGCCGTCCGGAGGGTCACCCAAATCGGATCGGGCAGCGTCGACACCCACTCAGGTCAATCGTTGAGGGATAAATTGGCTTGAATGCGCGACACGTGCGCGATGAGGGAGCGTTTGGCGACTGGCCAGAGCCGGGGCGGGACATCGTTGTAGGCGTGCGCCACCCAGTCGTCCAGGCTGGCGTTGGGTTGGGCTTGCATGGCCTGCATGATTTTGGCCTCACGCTTGAGTCGGTGCGCCTTGAGTTGGGCAATAACCGTCAAGGCTTCGCCGGCATAGCCGCCCATCACATAACCGTGCGCTGGCAGGATGAATTCGACGCGGTGCTGGGTGCAGGCCGCGCTAAGGCGGTCGAGCGACTCCAGGTAGAGCGTCATGTCGCCATCGGGCGGATCGATCACCGTGGTGCTGCCGCAAAGGATGTGGTCGCCGCTGAACAGCAGGCCGTCTTCGAGCCAGAGCAGACAGACGTGATTGGCGGCGTGGCCGGGCGTGTACAGCACTTTGAGCGTGTGCGTCACAGCGGTCTGCGCAGCACCGCCGCTCAGGACCAACAGTTCCTGATCTTGCAGCACGCGGTCTGGCACAAACTGACTGTGCTGGCGCGCCGTGGCGGCCGAGGGCAGGCCCAGAATGGGCGGCGCCGGTGTGCACAGGGCCTGAAGCGGGCGCGCTCCGGGTGAATGATCGGGGTGCGAATGGGTACAAACGATCATGCGGATGTCGCCACCGGTGGCACGCCAGAGCTTTTCCAGATGATCGGCATCGGCCGGGCCCGGATCAATGGCGATGTAACCCGTGCCCGGCTCGCCGACCAGATAACTGTTGGTACCGGGGCCGGTCATGGCGCCGGGGTTGGGCGCGGTCAGGCGCAGCAGGTTCTTCAACAGCGGCACCGGGCTTTCGGACTGCCAGTCCAGCGCGTGGCTGACCTGTCCGTCCGGGCAAACCATGGCCAGCTCGCCGTACGGCAGCTCGTGCTCCATGTAGCGCACGTCTCGCCCGCCGAGCAGCCCGCCGCGCGGGCAACTCGTCCACAGGGGTTGCTCGGTCGTGGCGCAGGCTTGCAGGACGGCCTGGACGCTGGCGTAGGCCTGCAAACGCTCCAGCGTGCGAATGGTCGGGTAGATGATGAAGAACTGCCCCTCTTTGTGGCGTGCCAAGGCGTCCTTTGGTCGCACCCACACCGGCTCGAACTGCTCTGACCCGTCTGCGACGGGTGTCTGGCTCTCGGGCATGCGGGCGACCAGGAATGGCACGTCAAAACGACGCGCCAGATCGCGGTCGGTGGTCCAGTGCGCCAGCACAAACACTTCATCAGCAGCGAGCGTCAGGCCACGCTGCAAGCATTGCGCGGCAAACGGTTGCATCCGCTCCAGCGCGGCAACATCGCTGTGGTCGGCCTGGCTGCCGTCGCTGCGGCGTGCCAGGAGCACGCCCAGCTCTTCAAAGCACTCGCGGATCGCGGCAATCGCCTGCGTCAGGTGCAAGTCGCTTTGCGTTGGGCGGCGCCGGGCCTGGGTGTGGCTGGTACCGTCGTGTGCGTCTACTACACCGCCAGGAAAGACATAAGCGCCCGGTGCAAAGTTGGCGGTGCTTGAGCGGCGCGTCATCAGGACTTCAACGCCAGCAACGCCGTCACGCAAGAGTAGTACCGTTGCGGCGAGCCGTGCGGGCACCGGCGTGCGCTGGGGATGCAGGAGTTGATTGGAGCGGACCATGCAACGAATTCTGCAACCAAAACCCGGCGTCATAGTGTCACACTGGTGATTTGTGCCGCGCTCGACTCGGTTTGCAGGCGTATGCTTTGGGAACCAACCGAGTTGTTCACAGGAGACCATCAATGCAAACTTCAAAACGACGCGCTCTATGGGCGCTGTGCTCGACGGCTTGTCTGATGGCGCCGCTCGCCGCCTTGGCGCAAACCGCTGCAAGGAGCTCGAGCCAGGCCTGGCCGACGCGCCGGCCGATGGATACACCTTTGCCGATGTGGCGACGGCTGCCAAACTGAAGTCTGGCGTGAGCTACGGCTCGATTGGCTCAGGCAGTCTGGGCCACTGGCGATGGCCTTGTTGGGCAAGAGTGGCGGCCTGGACTTTCAGCACATTCCCTACAAGGGCGGCGGCCCCTTGATGAATGACGCACTGGCGGCTCACGTGCCGTTGGCCATTGGTTCGGTATTTCTGGTGAAGCCGCACATCGACAGCAAGCGACTGCGTCCCCTGGCCGTGACGACCAGCAAACGTTCACCCGATCTGCCCAACGTGCCAACGCTGGCCGAGAGCGGCTTCGTTGGCTTCGAGGCACCGGCCTGGTGGGCGGTACTGGCCCCTGCCAAGAAGCCACCCGAAATCCTGAGGCGCATGAACGAGGAGCTGAACAAGGTCTTGCGCCTGCCTGATATCGCCAAGCGTCTGGATGCTCAGGGCATCGACGTGGTGGGCGGCTCACCCGACGCGGCCCGCGTCTTCATCAAAAAGCAGATGGACATTTGGGGCAAGGTCGTGCGGGACAACGGGTTGAAAGCGTATTAGTGTCATTACTCCGGCGTGACTTGCAGGGCGACCAGAAAGCGGGCCACCATGTTGTAGGTGGCGATGGCGCTGGTAAGCTCCACGATCTGTGTGGTGTCGAGCTGCCCGCGCAAGGCGGCAAAGGTGCTGTCGCTGACTTTTACGTCCAGCGTCATTTGCGCCGCGTACTGAATCACCAACCGGTCTAGTGCATCGAGCGCAGCTTCGCTGGCTGGTTCACGCGCATGCGCGTGCAAGTGACGCTGCAGCGCGTCGAGCTGTTCTTGCGTGCCCCCAGCAGCCAGAAAATCGGGTGCATGGTGATGGTATTCATAGTCGGCGCCGGTGAGCAAAGCGACCGTGCAGATGCCCAGCTCGCGTAAGCGCCGGTCGGTCGGCAATTCAGTGCGGACCGCCTTCAGAAAGACATTCCAGCCGCGCGCCAGCGGTTCGCTCCAGAGCAGCGCCTTGTCGAGGTTGAGTAGAGTGCCGCCGCGGCGCGCCAGGATGGCATCGACCAGCGCGTGGGGTTGCGGCTTGAGGCTTGGGGTCCAGTCAGGGATTCGCATGTTTGTCTTTCAGATCAAGGGCAAGGATAAAGGGATAATTCCCGCATGCGAATCAGTTTCACAAAAATGCAGG
>CAYHDD010000264.1:0-5050 GCA_964355195.1 uncultured Rhodoferax sp.
TGTGATCAGGGTGGTGAGTGCCAGTTGCAGGATTTGGCAGTCGGCTACGGCGCATCGACATCGCGCTACGCGGAAGAAAAGCGGGTTGTGTCGGGCAAAGATGTCGGTCCGTTGATCTCAATGCAGGAAATGAGTCGCTGCATCCAATGCACGCGCTGTGTTCGTTTCGGTCAGGAAGTGGCCGGCGTCATGGAACTGGGCATGTCACACCGCGGCGAGCACGCAGAAATCGAGACCTTTGTCGGACAGACGATTGACTCCGAGTTGTCGGGCAACATGATCGACATCTGTCCGGTCGGTGCCTTGACCAGCAAGCCGTTCCGTTACAGCGCGCGGACCTGGGAGTTGTCGCGTCGCAAGTCCGTCAGTCCGCACGACTCCACCGGTGCCAACCTGATCGTGCAGGTCAAGAACCACAGGGTCATGCGTGTCGTACCGCTCGAAAATGAAGCGGTTAACGAATGTTGGATCGCCGACCGCGACCGTTTTTCTTATGAGGCTTTGAACGGCGACGACCGGCTGACCAGCCCGATGCTCAAGCAGGGCGGAGCCTGGAAGACGGTCGACTGGCAGACCGCGCTTGAGTATGTCGCCACTGGTCTGAAACAAATCAGCAAGGAGCACGGCGCGTCCAGCATTGGCGCTCTGGTCAGCCCGCACAGCACGCTCGAAGAGCTGTTCCTGGCAAGCTCGCTGATGAGTGCCATCGGCAGTGAAAACATCGATTACCGTTTGCGAAACGCTGATTTTGCACGGCCTGAAGGCATACGCCATCTGGGTCGCTCGATTGTCTCGCTGGCGCAACTAGAGCAGGTCTTGGTCATCGGCTCCAACCTGCGCAAGGATCACCCGCTGTTGGCGCAAAGAATTCGGCAGGCGGCACGCAAGGGCTGCACCGTCAGTGCCATCAACGCCGTCGTGGCGGACTGGGCAATGCCGGTCAGCAACCTGCTGCTCAGCGATGCCAGCCAGTGGGTGCAGGCGCTCGCTGACGTTGCCACGGCAGTCGCACTTGAAAAAGGTGTACCCGCACCGGCGCAAGGCAAGGCCAGTGAACTCGCCATGCGCATTGCCAGAGCGCTGCTCAGTGGCGAGCGCAAGGCGGTTCTACTGGGCAACGCGGCGGCACACCATGCGCGCGCATCGAGCCTGTTGGCGCTGGCCAACTGGATCGCCAACGAGACCGGCGCCTGCGTCGGCTATTTGGGCGAGGCGGCCAACACCGTCGGTGCCCAGCTGGCGGCGGCACTGCCTGGTCCACGCGGACTCCATGCAGGTCAGATGCTCAGTGGCGGCCTGAAGGCGGTCCTGCTGCTCAACAATGAGCCAGAATTTGACTCCGCAGCCGGCGCATCGGCCAGTGAGAATTTGTCCAGGGCTGAAATGGTCGTCACGCTCAGTCCGTTCAAGGCCAACATGGCCTTTAGCGATGTGCTGTTGCCGATTGCACCGTTTACTGAAACCTCGGGCACTTTTGTGAATACCGAAGGGCGCGTGCAAAGTTTCCATGCCGTCGTCAAGCCGCTCGGCGAGACACGTCCGGCCTGGAAGGTTTTGCGTGTGCTGGCCAATTTACTCGGCGTGTCGGGGTTTGAGTTCGAATCATCGCAGGATGTGTTGCAGAAGATCTGCGGTCTACCGGGTGCTGACGAGGTGCTGTTGTCAGCGAAGATTCTGAACAATGCGACCCAGGCTACAGCTGACTTGAGTCCGGCACCAGGCGTGCCGACAGTCGCTGGCATCTATGCACTCGATGGCTTGGTACGCCGCTCGCCGAGCTTGCAGCTAACCGCTGACGCCAAACAACGCAATGCGGCACAGGAGGCGACGGCATGATTGATACCATTTTTGCCTTTGGCCAGGGCTTCCTGGATGCTAGTTGGTGGACCGCCCTGGTGTGGCCACTGATTTGGGCTTTGATCAAGGTCGTGCTGGTTCTGATGCTGGTCATGGGGCTGGTCACCTACACCACGCTCTGGGAGCGTCGCTTGCTCGGTTGGGCTCAGGTTCGCATGGGGCCGAATCGGGTCGGTCCCTTTGGCTTGCTACAGCCGATCGCTGATGCGCTGAAGCTGATGACCAAAGAAATTCTGCGACCGGCGGCGGCAGAGAAGGTCTTGTTCTACATGGGCCCGGTGATGACCGTGATGCCAGCCATGGTGGCTTGGGCTGTCGTGCCCTTCAGTCCGGAAATTGCTTGTGCCAACATCAACGCAGGGCTGTTATTCCTGATGGCGGTAACGTCGATGGAGGTTTACGGTGTGATCATTTCCGGTTGGTCGTCGAACTCCAAGTACCCCTTTCTGGGTGCATTGCGTGCTTCGTCACAGATGATCAGTTACGAAATCGCGATGGGCTTCTGCCTGGTCGTGGTACTGATGGTTTCGGCCAGTCTTAACCTGACCGATATCGTGGTCGGGCAGGGCAAGGGAACTTTTGCGCAAATGGGCTTGAACTTCCTGTCGTGGAACTGGCTGTCGCTGCTGCCGATCTTTATCGTCTATTTCATCTCCGGCCTGGCTGAAACCAACCGTCTCCCGTTTGATGTCATCGAAGGCGAGTCGGAGATCGTGGCCGGTCACATGGTCGAGTATTCGGGTATGTCGTGGGCAATGTTCCAGATGGCCGAGTACGCCAACATCTGGCTGGTGTCGGTCCTGACCACCATCATGTTCCTGGGCGGCTGGCTGTCACCCATCGACAGCGCCTTCTTCAACGCCATCCCGGGCTTTATCTGGCTCGGCCTGAAGTCGTTCGCGGTGGTCACCATGTTTATCTGGGTTCGTGTCTCTTTCCCGCGCTATCGCTATGACCAAATCATGCATCTGGGTTGGAAAATCTTCATCCCGGTGACCCTGGTTTGGCTGGTGGTTGTCGGCTTGTGGATGCAGACCCCCTTGAACATTTGGAAGTAATTCGAGTCGTCTATGTCTACCACTACCTCAAGTTCTGTCGAAGCATCGAACAGGAGTACTTTCTCGCTGAAGGACTTCCTGTCCAGTTTCATGCTGACCGAGTTGTTCAAGGGCCTGGCGTTGACCGGCAAACACACCTTCAGCAGCAAGATCACGCTCGAGTATCCTGAAGAAAAGACCCCGTTGTCACCGCGCTTTCGTGGACTGCATGCCTTGCGTCGCTATGACAACGGTGAAGAACGCTGTATCGCCTGCAAGTTGTGTGAAGCAGTCTGCCCGGCGATGGCCATCACGATCGAGTCGGATGTCCGGGCCGATGGTTCACGCCGTACGACGCGTTACGACATCGACTACAACAAGTGCATCTACTGCGGCTTTTGCGAAGAGAGCTGCCCGGTCGATTCGATTGTCGAGACCGCAATTTTTGAATACCACGGCGAAGCGCCTGGCGACCTGTATTTCACGAAAGACATGCTGCTCGCGGTGGGTGACCGTTACGAAGCTCAGATCGCTGCGGCGCGAGCCGCTGATGCGAAATTCAGATAACTGACTTTTCCGACCCTCCAACCTTAAGACCATCGAAAAAAGTAACGACACATGGACGTCAAGACCGGTCTCTTCTATTTCTTCTCGATTGTGCTGCTTTTTGCCGCCTTTCGGGTTATTACCGCTCGCAATGCGGTGCATGCCGTGTTGTACCTGGTTCTGGCATTCTTTCAGGCGGCGGCCATCTGGCTCTTGCTGAAGGCTGAGTTTCTGGCCATCACGCTGGTTCTGGTCTACGTCGGGGCGGTCATGGTGCTGTTCCTGTTTGTGGTGATGATGCTCGACGTCGAGGTGGACAGCGTGCGCCGGGGCTTCTGGAAGCATTTCCCCTTGGCCGGCCTGATGGGTGCAGTGATTGCCCTGGAAATGGCTGCCGTGCTGATGGGCGGCTTCCGCGTCAGCGAAGAACCGCATGTCGGTGCCGTGCTGGGCAAGGCAAGCATTGAGTTGTCGAATACGCGCGAGCTTGGCAAGGTCTTGTACACCCAGTACCTCTATCCCCTCGAAATTGCGGCAGCCATTTTGCTGGTGGCGATGGTGGCTGCCATTGCGCTGGCGTTGCGCCAGCGCAAAGACAGCAAGGCGATCAGCCCGTCGGTGCAGGTGCGTGTCAAGGCAACAGACCGCTTGACGGTGCTCAAGATGGCCTCGACCCAAGCCGCGCCGGATGAGGCGGGCCGTGGCAACATTGCGGAGAACAAAGCATGACCTTAACGCTCGGACATTTTCTATCGCTGGGCGCCATGTTGTTTGCGCTGTCCGTGATCGGCATCTTTCTCAATCGCAAGAATCTGATTGTGCTGTTGATGGCCATCGAACTCATGTTGCTGGCTGTGAACACGAACTTTGTCGCCTTCTCCCATTACCTGGGCGACATGCACGGACAGATTTTTGTCTTCTTTATTTTGACCGTTGCCGCTGCTGAATCCGCCATCGGTCTGGCTATTCTGGTGCTCTTGTTCCGTAGCCGCTCAAGCATCAACGTAGACGAACTCAATACGCTCAAGGGTTAATAAGATGAGTCAAACCCTTTCTATTTCGACACTTCTGGCCGTGCCGCTGGCACCGCTGGTGGCGGCGGTCGTTGCCGGTGTTTTTGGCACCAAGTTTGGCGGTAATTGGATTGGTCGACGCATGTCGCATTCGCTCGCCATTCTGGGTGTCCTGCTGGCCTTCATTCTGTCGGCCCTGACGCTCAAGAGTGTGGCCATGGACGGTGCGCGCTTTAACGAGACCGTCTACACCTGGATGGTGGTGGGTGGTCTGAAGATGGAAATCGGTTTTCTGATCGACGGTCTGACCGCAATGATGATGTGCGTGGTGACCTTTGTTTCGCTGATGGTCCACATCTTCACGGTCGGCTACATGGAAGAAGACGAGGGCTATAACCGCTTCTTTTCCTACATTTCCCTGTTTACCTTCGCCATGCTCATGCTGGTGATGAGCAACAACTTCCTGCAATTGTTCTTCGGCTGGGAGGCGGTCGGCCTGGTTTCCTACCTGTTGATCGGCTTCTGGTTCAACAAGCCAACGGCGATCTTTGCCAACATGAAGGCCTTCCTAGTCAACCGGGTCGGCGACTTCGGTTT
>CAYHDD010000265.1:0-5049 GCA_964355195.1 uncultured Rhodoferax sp.
ATGATGAAACAAATGTCTGTCAGGCGCTTGTCACGGGCACGGTGCGTGACGTGGTGCAGCACCAGCACATCCAGCGGCGTCAGGTCTTTGAGACCGGCGCCGCTCATGCAATGCGCAATCCATCGATGAAAAGCGTTGCCTGCGACGATGAGACCAAATTCAAACTCGCTCATCTCGGCACTGCGCGGCGAAACGAGATGCGCCGACGAAACAATCGGCGCCTTCTCCCCGGCTGGCAGCGCGGCCGGCAGCGCTCTTGCTGATTTCTTGTTCATCATCAAACTCCAGGTTGGTCGGTCCGTCGAATGACGCAGATTGTAGGCAACAAGTTCACATTTTATCAACGATTTGTTGACGATTAGGGAAAACACCGAGTCCCAACCCGACTCACCGGAATTACATTAATGCGTCTGTCTTTCCAACCAAAATCCAACGGAGTCACCATGAAACGTCGTCTGTTCGCCTTGAGCGCCACCGCTGCCGCACTCACAACCGCCCTGACCGCCGGCACCGCCTCGGCGCAAGCCAAGTGGGACCTGCCTGCGGCCTATCCCGCCAACAACTTCCACACCGAAAACATCACCCAGTTTGCCAATGACGTTGACAAGGCAACCGGCGGCAAACTCAAAATCACGGTGCACGCCAACGCCTCGCTCTTCAAGGCCAACGAGATCAAGCGTGCCGTGCAGGGGGGCCAAGCGCAGATCGGCGAAATTCTGCTCGTCAATTTCGAAAACGAAAACCCGATCTTTGGCGCCGATGGCATCCCCTTCCTGGCCAGCAGCTTTGCCGACAGCCGCAAACTCTACGCCGCGCAAAAGCCGGCGCTCGATAAGGTCTTGGGCGCCCAGGGCATCAAGCTGCTTTACGCCGTGGCGTGGCCACCGCAGGGCCTGTATGTGAAGAAAGAAATTGGCTCAGTGGCCGATATGCGTGGCGTCAAGTGGCGTGCCTACAGCCCGGCAACCTCCAAAATGGCCGAACTGATGGGCGCCCAGCCGGTCACGATTCAGGCCGCAGAGGTCAGCCAGGCGTTTGCCACCGGTGTGGTGGATAGCATGATGAGTTCGGGCGCCACCGGCTACGACAGCAAGATTTTTGAGAGTGTGAAGTACTGGTACGACACCCAAGCCTGGTTGCCCAAGAACGCCATCATCGTGAATCTCAAGGCCTTCAACGCCCTTGACGCAGCGACGCAGGCAGCTGTGCTGAAGGCAGCAACGGATGCCGAAACGCGCGGCTGGAAGTCGAGCGCCGAGAAGAACGACTGGTACAAGGCCGAGTTGACCAAGAAGGGCATGAAGATCTTGCCGCCAAGCGCCAAACTGGCTGCCGACTTGAAGCAGTTGGGTGGCATCATGCTGGCCGATTGGGAAAAGAAGGCAGGTGCAGACGGCCAGGCCCTGATCAGCGCCTACAACAAGAAATGACATGAACGCATCAATGCTTCGACGCAGCCTTGACGGCCTTTACGACGCTTCGGCCTGGGCTGCGGCATTGATGCTGGTAGGAACGCTGTTGATGGTCTTGCTGGGCATGCTGGACCGCTATGTGACGCTGAACTTTCGTGGCACCGACATGTACGCCGGCTACTGTATGGCGGCCGCCGGTTTTCTGGCGCTGGCCCATACCCTGAAGAAGAACGAGCATATCCGCGTCACCTTGCTGCTCAATGCGGTGCCACCCAAGGCCAAGAAGGCACTGGAGTTGTGGAGCCTGAGCGCGGCCGTGTTGCTGTCTGGCCTGTTCTGCTATTACAGCATCCGGCTGGCCTACCAGTCCTGGGACTTCAACGACATCTCCACCGGCAACGACGCCACGCCCCTGTGGCTGCCACAGATCGGCATGGGCTTGGGTACCCTGGTCTTGCTGATCGCCTTTGTAGATGAACTGGTGCTCGAAATTCTGGGACAGCGCGTCGCAGAAGACAGCGCCGAAGCCTTGCACAACGAGTGAGAAGCAGACCATGAGCGAACTCGGCGTAACCGCCCTACTGATCGGCACCTTGTTTCTGATCCTGGGCAGCGGTGTCTGGATCGGTTTGACACTCACCGGCGTCGCCTGGATCGCGATGCAACTCTTCGCCAACCGACCGGCCGGCGATGCGATGGCGGTGACCATCTGGGGCTCGTCGAGCAGTTGGACCCTGACCGCCCTGCCGCTCTTCATCTGGATGGGCGAGATCCTGTTTCGCACCAAGCTCAGCGATAGCATGTTCAAGGGTTTGGCACCCTGGGTCAACTGGCTGCCGGGGCGCCTGCTGCACACCAACGTGATCGGATGCACGATTTTCGCGGCGGTCTCGGGCTCCAGCGCCGCGACCTGCGCCACCATCGGCAAGATGACACTGCCCGAGCTCACCCGGCGCGGTTATCCACAAGACCAGATCATCGGCTCGCTTGCCGGTGCCGGGACGCTCGGCCTGCTGATACCGCCGTCGATCATCATGATCGTCTATGGCGTTAGTGCCGAGGTGTCGATCTCGCAACTGTTCATTGCCGGTGTTCTGCCCGGCCTCTTGCTGGCCTCGCTGTTCAGCGGCTACATCATTGTCTGGTCGCTGCGCCACCCGGACCAGATTCCACCGACCACCGAACGCTTCACTTTCACGCAAAGACTCTACGAGTCGCGCCACCTGATTCCGGTCGTCGGCCTCATCGGCGCCGTGCTGGGCAGCATCTATGCTGGTGTGGCCACCGCCACCGAAGCCGCTGCGGTAGGCGTGGTTGGCTCGTTCGTGTTGTCGACACTGCAGGGCTCACTGAGCTGGCGCAATTTCAAGGAGGCCCTGATGGGCGCGACGCGCCTCTACTGCATGATCGCGTTGATCCTCGCTGGCGCAGCCTTTTTGACGTTGAGCATGGGCTATATTGGCCTGCCGCGTCACCTGGCCGAATACGTTTCTTCACTTGGCCTGAGCCCGTTCATGTTGATCCTGGCATTGGCCGTCTTTTATGCCATTCTGGGTTGCTTTCTGGACGGCATCTCGATGGTCGTGCTGACCATGGGTGTGTTGCTACCCACGGTGCAAGCGGCGCATATCGACTTGATCTGGTTCGGCATCTTCATCGTCATCGTGGTCGAGATGGCCCAAATCACGCCACCTGTGGGCTTCAACCTGTTCGTGCTGCAAGGCATGACCAAGAAGGAGATCACCTACATAGCACGCGTCACGCTGCCCTTCTTCTTCCTCATGTGTGGCATGGTCCTGTTGCTCTGGTATTTTCCGCAGATGGCGACCTGGCTACCGGAGAAAATGGCCCACTGAGTTCAAGAGGCAGGCTGGTCGGCGCACCTCAGCGCCGGTTCAACTCCACAATGCCGTCGACAAACTCCTTGATGGCGAGCGTGGCGGTGGTGTCGATCGACGTGAACTCAACGCGGCATTCGACGCCCGACTCGACCGGCGTCACACGCAGCACCTTGGCATAAATCTCGGTGAACTCGGAACCCATAAAGGCCAGCGACAAGGCAATCTTGATGTCACCAAAGAGTTCAATCGGAATCGGACTCACGATGTACATGCCACCGTGGCTAATATCGATCACGCGTCCGACATACTCCGGCGCCAGCACCGATTTGCCATCGAGCAACTGAAATGTCACCGACATATCCACATCAGTACGCGGGCTGTTGCGAACCTCACGGGGCGGTGCCTTGAGTGGGCGTGGCAAGCGCGTCGACAGCAGTTCGTAAAAACGAACCGCACCCTTCTTGCCCTTCACTTTGACCTCATTCACGTCGCCAACAGCAATGAAGTCGCGCGCCGCCAGGTAGGTGTTCTCGCTCAGCAGAATCTGCCCGCGCAAGCTGTGCGCCTCGACCCGCGCGGCCAGGTTGACGTGGTCTCCGATCACGGTGTACTCGCTATGCCATGACGACCCCACGCGCCCGGCCACCACGATGCCGGTGTTGATACCGATCCCCATGTAGAGCGGCGCCATGTGATGACGCTGATTCTGCTGGTTGATCTCACTCATCGCCATCTGCATTTCAATCGAACAGGCCAAGGCGGCTTCGATGTCATCGGCGCGTCGGACCGGCGCGCCGAACAGCGCCATGATCGAATCCCCCATGAACTTGTCGATGGTGCCGCCATGGCGGATGATGATTTCACTCATGCGCTTGAAGTAGCGATTCAGCGCTTCGACCATCTCCAGCGGCGTGTAGTTTTCAGCAACTGCGGTAAACCCTCGCAGATCGGACAAAAGAATGGTGACGCGCCGACTGTCAACTTCCTTGGTGTCGTTCAAAGCCTGATCCACCAGCTGCGCGATCTGATCTCTCAGAGTGGCTTGATCCAGCCTGACGGCCGTGTCCGATGTCTGCTGGGCATGCAGGGCCAGCAATTGGCCAACCAGCTGTGTTCTGTTGACTTCCTGCATCTGCTCTCCAACGAAATTCTTGAGGTAAGCAAGGATAACAGTTACGTGCGCACTGGAGGGAGCAGCGCCTTGCCCTATGATGCTGCCTCATGATTTCTGTCCTCGCAATCTGTATCGGTGCCAGTCTTGGCGCACTGGCACGCTGGGGCCTGGGCCTCTGGCTCAACCCTGGCGCTGTCATCCCCTTTGGCACCGTGGCTGCGAATCTGATTGGTGCCTACCTGGTTGGCGTCTGCGTTGCGGTCTTTCAGGGCTTGCCCAATCTGGATCCGGTCTGGCGTCTGGCTCTGGTCACCGGCTTTCTGGGTGCTCTGACCACTTTCTCCAGTTTCTCGGCCGAGGTTGTCGGCATGCTAGGGCAACAGCGCTACGCACTGGCCTTCGGCACCGCGGCGCTGCACCTGTTCGGCTCGCTGCTGCTGACGGTGGCCGGGATTCAGAGCGTGGCGCTGTTTGCAAGCCGCCAGTCCTGACTCGGTCGGGTTGGGGACCTGGGCTTAGAACTCAAACCTGATGCCCTGCGCGAGCGGCAGGGTGGTGCCGTAATTGATGGTGTTGGTGGCACGCCGCATATAGGCTTTCCAGGCGTCAGAGCCGGATTCGCGACCACCGCCGGTTTCCTTTTCGCCACCAAACGCTCCACCAATCTCGGCGCCGCTGGTGC
>CAYHDD010000266.1:0-5042 GCA_964355195.1 uncultured Rhodoferax sp.
CTGCGGCTCGACGCCTAGACACAAATGATTTGGAAATGGAATAGTCCTCTAAACCGTCGTTGTCTCTCCACGCAGCGCTACTTGGGAGCGTTGTCGTAGGCGCCCGCCAGCTTCAGCAGGTGTGTGCGCTGTCGCTGCTCAAGGTAGGGCGTCAGGAGATTGAGCACATGCTGTGCCCCTCGCAGCAGCGCCGTCTGCGCGTTTTCAGTTTCAAGAGCGTGGCGCGGGTCGCGGACATATTCGAAGCTCAGCCAGTACGTCAGCACCACGACCATGCTGGTGGCAGTGGCTTCCACTTCACGTGAATCAATTTGAATGGTGCCGCTGCGGCTCATGCTGTCGAGCATCGCCTTAACGGCCCGGGCCTTGTTCTTCAAGATCGCCTGGAAGTGCGTTTCAAGGCGTCGATTCTTGCTCAGCAAGTCATTCAGATCGCGATACAGGAACCGATACTGCCAGATTAGCTCAAACAAGGTGTGCATGAAGAACCAGGCATCTTCCACGTCACGTACGCCGTCGCTGGCATTGAGCAGTTCGTTCAGACCTCGCTCGTATCGATCAAAGAGTGAGTTGATGAGTTCGTCTTTGGCCGGGTAGTGGTAGTAGAGATTGCCCGGACTGATACCCAGTTCGGCCGAGATCAAAGTCGTGGAGACATTGGGTTCCCCAAACCGATTGAACAACTCCAGCGTGACCTCCAGAATTCGTTCGGCGGTGCGCCTTGGCGCCTTCTTCACCATAAATGAACTTTTCCGGGCGTGGCGGACAACACGGTATGCCCCAGATCTTCGATTATTTCCTGGAGTTTCGCAATCGCTTGTCCGACCTGCGTCGAGGCTGCGGCGGGCGCGCTCAGATGACGTTTGGGATCATCCAGTGTTTCATGGCGCAGCGTTATCCCATGGCGCCACAACTTGGAGGACAGGCCGGTCTTGCGCGAGCGCAGCATTTGGCGCGTTTGTTGGAAGGCGTGCTCCGCCAGATGACGGCGCTGCGAGTAGCTGAAGGTGCTGGCCAGATACAGTTCGGGGTCACGGTGATCGGGCTCAATCAGGATGATGTCGGTGTCGGGATAAGCGTGTTCGTATTGCCGCATGCCGAGCACCATGCGCGAGTGGATCAAGGAGCGGAAGGTTTGACTCAGCACGGCCGGCAAGCCGCCGTCGACAATGCGCGGGATATGGTGCTTTTCAGCGGACAGACCGCGCCGCATGACTTTGGCGACTTGCGGCGCAGTCGCATCAAAAGGCACCAGCGGGTTCAGGCAGAGCATCAGGTCGACTCCCTGCTCCAGGGCCACCGAGGCGTGCATGGTCTTCTTCAGAGCTCCATCCACGTAGTAGTTGTCCTCGATTTCGACCGGCGGGAACAGGCCCGGTAGCGCGGCGCTGGCCTGAACCGCTTTGGAGATCGGTATATGGTCCCACCCCGGGCGGCCAAAGGGGACGGCTTCGCCGCTGTCCAGGTTGGTGGCGACCAGGGTCAGTTGTGCCTTGAGTTTGCGAAAATCGTTGCTGCGACCCTCCTGCGAAAACAGGCGTGCCAACTGGGCGTTGACCTGCTCGCCAGAAAAAATGCCGGCCGGCAGACTTGGCCCCAGCTGTTGCAACGCACGGCTCAATGGCTTGCCACCCACGGTGACCTGCCACAGGGCGGACATCAAGAGGGCTGGCAGCATGATTGAGCGACGTGCAAACTCGGCATAGGCAGGCGTCATAAGCCAGGCGGGATCCAGGGCATTGGAGAGCTTGTCGTCGTCTTCAATGAAGGCTGCGCACAACTCCCGCGGCGAAATTCCATTCGCCAGCCCAGCGGCGATGAACCCGCCTGCCGACACGCCAACGTAGTGTTGCAAGCGGGTGAAGTCGATGCCATTCAAAGACTCTTCCAGTGCGCACAGAGCGCCGATTTCATAGATCGCGCCCAATGGGCCGCCGCCCGACAGGGCGAGTGCGATTCGAGGTGCTCGTGAGGGTTTGCGCTTCATAACGACAAAGTGTAGGTCTGAATGAATTGAGTTGTTGTTGCGACGCAGCAATCAGGGCCGCATAGAAACAACAAAGGGCACCGCAGTGCCCCTTGTGATTTGCCGTGCCAGCCTGTGTGCAGCACCAAAGAGCCCAGCGGTAGGTCGGGCCACGCTGAAATCAGACGCCGGCTTCTTGCGGTGCAGGCTTCTTGGGGGCGGCCCGCTTGGGAGCCGCTTTGACCGCCACTTTGGGGCTCGCCTTGGCTGGCTTTTTGGCAGCCGGCTTGGCCTCTGCCTTCACCGTCGTCTTGGGGGCGGCGGCGCGGGCAGACAGCTTCTGCACACTCTTGTTGAGTTCGTCAATGCGTGCAATCAAGTCGGCCACGTCTTTGGCGGATGGAACACCCAGCTTGTTGAGTGCCTTGGCTACGCGTTCCTCAAAAATGCTTTCGAGCTTGTCCCACTGGCCGGAAGCTTTGGCTGAAATATCAGTGGCCATGCTGGACATCTTGTTGCTCGCCTCGAGAATCTTTTCTTCTGCGGCGGATTGTGTTTTGCGCTGCATGCTGACACCCTCCTTGATCAGCGCTTCCAGCGCCTTGGCGCCTCCCGTTTGAGCCTTGTTGAAAGCACCCAGGCCGGCCTGCCAGATTTGCTGAGCGGAGTCCTTGACCGAGCCAGCCATTGGCACAGACGCGGTTTTGGACGAACTTGATTTCTTTTGAAGCTTGGTGACCATGGGAACTCCAGATAGGTTGAAAAACAGGGCGCCGGGCGGTAGTCGAATCCAGCGGTGAAGCTCACTTTAAGGGGTGCCGCAGGCCTTGTGTAGGTGAGGACTCCTAAATTCCTAGGGTGCAAGCTCTAGTGAGGCTCGGGTTTGTGCTGAAGGCGATTTGCGAAATTTCGGCAAGAATGGGGGATCTGAATGGAGGTCTTAATGCAGTACTTCGTCACCGGAGCCACCGGTTTTATTGGTAAACGACTCGTCAAGAAGCTACTTGAGCGCAAGGGCGCAGTGGTCTATTTTTTACTTCGCCAGGAGAGCGAAGGCAAGGTTGTGGGCATGCGTCAGTACTGGGGTGTGAGTGCAGCGCGCGCCGTACCAGTCTTTGGCGACCTGACCAGCAAGAAGCTCGGAGTTACGAGCGACAGTTTGAAGAAGCTCAAGGGTCAGATTGACCACTTCTATCACCTTGCTGCGGTCTATGACCTGGGTGCCGATGAGGCCAGTCAGATCGCCGTCAACATTGATGGCACACGCAACACGGTCGAACTTGCCAAAGCAATTGACGCCAGACACTTTCACCATGTCAGCTCGATCGCAGCGGCCGGACTTTACGAAGGCGTGTTCCGTGAGGATATGTTTGATGAGGCGGAGAACTACGATCACCCTTACTTCATGACCAAACATGAAAGTGAAAAGATCGTACGCACGGAGTGCAAACTGCCCTGGTCGGTTTACCGCCCGGCCATGGTAGTGGGTGACAGCAAGACCGGCGAGATGGACAAGATTGACGGCCCCTACTATTTTTTCAAACTGATTCAGCGCATGCGTCAACTGCTGCCACCGTGGATGCCGTCGGTTGGCTTGGAGGGCGGGCGAATCAACATCGTTCCGGTGGATTTTGTAGTGGACGCACTGAGTACCATCAGCCACACCAAAGGCATCGAAAAGAAATGCTATCACCTGGTCGATCCGGTCGGGTACCGGGTTGGTGATGTACTCGACATCTTCAGCCAGGCGGCGCACGCGCCGAAGATGAATCTGTTTGTCAATGCCGCACTGTTTGGCTTCATTCCGCGCAGCGTGACCAAGGGCTTGATGGCTTTGGCGCCGGTGCGGCGTATCAGAAATGCGGTCATGAAAGATCTGGGCTTGCCGGAGGACATGCTCACATTTGTGAACTACCCGACACGCTTTGATTGTCGCGACACGTTGGCAGCGCTGAATGGGTCGGGTATTACCTGCCCCAATCTGAAAGACTACGCTTGGCGACTCTGGGACTACTGGGAGCGCCATCTCGATCCCGACCTGCACATCGACCGCTCCTTGCGCGGCACGGTGGGCGCCAAGGTGGTACTCATCACGGGCGGATCGTCTGGCATCGGCTTGGCAGCGGCGCACAAATTTGCCGAGGCCGGCGCCGTGACCATCATCTGCGGGCGCGACCAGGCCAAGCTTGATGAAGCCTGCGCACAAGCGAAGGAAAAGGGCTATCGCTTCTTCGCTTACGCTGCTGATATTGCCGATATGCCGGACTGTGACCGCTTCATTGCGCAGTTGGTGCAGGATCACGGGGGGGTGGATTTTCTGATCAACAACGCAGGGCGCTCGATTCGCCGTGCGATCGAAGCCAGCCATGACCGCTTCCATGACTACGAGCGCACCATGCAGCTCAACTACTTCGGTTGTTTGCGCGTCACGATGGGCTTGTTGCCGGGCATGGTGGAACGCCACAAGGGCCATGTTGTCAACATCAGCTCCATCGGCGTGCTGACCAATGCACCACGTTTCAGCGCCTACGTGGCCTCCAAGGCGGCGTTGGATGCCTGGACCCGCTGTGCATCGAGTGAGTTTGCTGATCGGGGCATCTCGTTTACCACCATCAACATGCCGCTGGTGCGCACACCGATGATCGCCCCGACAGGGCTCTACAACAATGTGCCGACGCTGTCGCCCGAGCAAGCGGCTGACATGATCGCGCAAGCCTGCATCTTCAAGCCGGTGCGCATCGCTACACGCTTGGGCATCACAGGGCAGTTGTTGCATGCACTGTTGCCACGCGTTGCCCAAATTGCCATGAACACCAGTTTCCGCATGTTCCCGGACTCGGGTGCGGCGAAAGGGCTGAGGCCGGGTGAAAAACCTGCCAAACAGCACTTGTCGCCTGAAGCGATGGCCATGCAGCAAATGATGCGAGGGATCCATTTCTGAGGCGCTCTGCTGAGGTGGGATAATCCGGGGCGCCTTGTGCGCCCCTTGTCTTGTTGTGGCGTTGAGAGGGCAAATAGCGGAGGAATCATGATCCTAGTAACCGGTGGCGCTGGCTTCATTGGCGCCAATTTTGTA
>CAYHDD010000267.1:0-5042 GCA_964355195.1 uncultured Rhodoferax sp.
CTATCACCTCCCCCTGTTCGGTCAGGCGGATTTGACCGCGTACGGTGCCCGGAGGCTGCGCCAGAATGGCCTCGTAGCTGGGGCCACCGCCACGTCCGACGGTACCTCCACGGCCATGGAACATGCGCAGCCGGATCGGCTTGGGGCGGCCCGGCGCCGATTGTGATGTGGTCTTTCCCATTTCGCCATTCAGCTCGTCGAAGAGGGCGACCAGGGCGATCTCGGCGCGGTAAAGCTCCCAGTTGCTGGTGAAGATGCCGCCGTCTTTGTTGCTGTCGGAGTAGCCGAGCATGATGTCCTGCTCGCTGTACTGGTCGGCGCGGCCGCGCTGCACCAGGGCCTGGATGCCGGGCAGGGCGTAAAACTCCCGCATGATGGGTGCGGCGTTGCGCAGGTCTTCGATCGTCTCAAACAGGGGGACTACGATCAGGTCGCAGCTGGCGCCCGCGTCCAGGGTGCCGTGCATCAGGCCGACCTCCTTTTGCAGTAGCAGAACTTCCAGCAGATCGCTCACGCTCTCAGTGTGGCTGATGATGTAGTGCCGGATGGCCTCGGCACCAAAGCGCTGGCGCATGACTTTGGCGGTCTCGAAAATGCCCAGCTCGCTCTGGCTGATGGCGCTGTACCCGGCTTCCATCACGCGCAGCGGGCGTGCATCACTGAGCAGGTTGAGCAGACAATGGCGTTTGGCCAGTTCGTCCAGGCCGCTGTAGGCTGGCTCCAGGCCTGCCACTGCCAGCAGTTCGGCGACCACTGCCTCATGTTGATCCGAACTCTGGCGCAGGTCGACCGTCGCCAGATGAAAGCCAAAGACTTCAACCGCCCGGATCAGCGGTTGCAGGCGCTGCGTGACCAGGGCAGAGCCGTGCCTGGCGAGCAGCGATGCCTCAATCGTGCGCAAATCGGCCAGAAACTCTTGCGCGTTCGGGTAGGCATTTTGCGGGGCCACGGCATGGCGCGCGGCCTCCCCGCCGGTCAGTTCCTTCAAGCTGGCAGCAAGCCGGGCGTAGACGCCAGTCAGGGCACGACGGTAGGGTTCGTCCTGGCGGTGCGGGTTGTTGTCAGGTGAGTGGTTGGCCAGATCAAACAGGGCCGGCAGACAGTCAGCCAGCAGGGTCGATAGCGAGAGCTCGCCACCCAGAAAGTGCACCTCGGTCAGGTAATGGCGCAGCGCGACGTCGGCCTGGCGGCGCAGGGCATGCGCCAGGGTTTGCTGATTGACGTGTGGGTTGCCATCGCGGTCGCCACCGATCCATTGCCCCATGCGCAGGAAGCTGTGCACCGGGTAATGGCCAAGCTCGCGTTCCAGACTGGCGTAGATGCGCGGAATTTCCCGCAGAAAGGTGCCCTCGTAGTAGCTCAGGGTGTTTTCCACTTCGTCGGCCACGGTCAGTTTGGACAGGCGCAAGAGGCGCGTTTGCCAGAGTTGTGACACGCGCGAGCGCATCTGAGCCTCGTTGTTGGCCAGTTCGCGCGGTGTCAATGCGTCTTTGCGGCCGCTGCTCCATGCAGCCCGCACGCGGATGTCATCGCGCTCGCTGAGCAGATCGGCAATGCTGCGCTCCGCGTCCAGAATGCTCTTGCGCTGCACTTCGGTCGGGTGAGCGGTGAGCACCGGCGAAACAAAACTGGAGGTCAGCGTCTCGATGATCGTGGCCGCACTGATGCCGGCCTGGCGACAGCGCGTCAGCGCCGCTTCGATGCTGCCCTCGTGAACCTCACCGGCGCGCTCATGGATGGCGCGGCGGCGAATCTGGTGCCGGTCTTCAGCCAGATTGACCAGGTGGCTGAAATAGCTAAAGGCGCGAATCACGCTCACCGTCTGGTCGTTGCTCAAACCCTTGAGCAGCTTCTTTAGCATCCTGTCGGCGCTGGTGTCGGCGTTGCGGCGAAAGGCCACAGAGAGTTGGCGAATCTGCTCGACCAGTTCGAAAGCGGCGTCGCCCTCCTGTTCACGAATGACGTCGCCGAGGATGCGACCGAGCAGGCGGATGTCATCACGCAGCGGGCGTTCCTTGTCCTGGCCGACGTGGGCCGACTCTCGTGTGGCGGTCTTGATCATGGTCGTTGAAAGTGGATTCGCAATTGAAGGGGGGCTGTGGCCATGCTAGCATCCCACGACAACCTCCGATTACCAGCCAGTTACAACCAAGATCCACCGTTTATGAGCAGTTTGACAATCGCAACACGCGAGAGCCGCCTGGCCCTCTGGCAGGCCCAGCATGTGAAAGCTTTGCTGGAGCAGCTGGGGCACCAGGTACAACTGCTGGGCATGACGACCCTGGGTGACCAGATTCTGGACCGTGCCCTCAGCAAAGTCGGTGGCAAGGGCTTGTTTGTGAAGGAACTGGAAGTGGCGCTGTCCGAGGGGCGGGCCGACCTGGCGGTGCACTCCCTGAAGGACGTGCCGATGGAGTTGCCGCCGGGCTTCAGTCTTGCCTGCGTGATGGAGCGCGAAGACCCGCGCGACGCCTTTGTCTCCAATCGCTACGCCGACCTGGCCAGCCTGCCGCTGGGTGCGGTCGTGGGCAGCTCCAGCCTGCGTCGCATGGCCCTGCTGCGTGCACTTCGCCCTGACTTGAAGATTGAGCCCTTGCGCGGCAACCTTGACACGCGATTGCGCAAGCTCGATGACGGGCTTTACGACGCCATTGTGCTGGCGGCCGCCGGTCTGAAACGATTGGATTTGCACGAAAGAATTCGAACCTGCTTCGAGCCGACCACGATGTTGCCCGCTGCCGGGCAGGGCGCGCTCGGGATCGAGGTACTCAGCGCGCGCGCCGACGTACTGGCGGCGCTGGCGCCCCTGGCGCATCACACGACCTGGCTGGCGGTGTCGGCCGAGCGTGCCGTCAGCCGCGCCATGGGCGGCAGTTGTTCCATGCCCTTGGCCGCCTTTGCCACACTGAATGCGGGCCACTTGACCCTGAACGCAACCTGGGGTGATCCGGACGGCCACCTTGCGTTGGTCAGCCTGTGTGCCAGTGCGCTGGTTGACGACCTGGCTGCGGCGGCGGCGCTGGGAACGCAGGTTGCGACCGAGTTGCGCCGGGCGGTTGTGGCGCAGGGGGGGGTGCTGCCCGCGCCGGTGGAGCCGACCGAACCCGGTTGACGACAACCGGGATCCAGGCATGCGTCTTATCGTGACCCGACCGCAGCGTGAGGCGCGGCGCTGGGTGGCAGAACTGGCTGCGCAGGGGATGGAGGCGGTGGCGCTGCCCTTGATTGAACTCGGACCGGTCGCTGATCAAACCGCGCTTCGCCAGGTTGGTCAGCAGCTTGGCGACTACGCCAGCGTGATGTTTGTCAGTGCTGCGGCGGTGGAGCACTTCTTTGCTGCCGATGCAGCGATGGCCGCCTTGTTTGCCATGCCCGGTGGCGGGGGCGTACGGGCTTGGGCCACCGGCCCGGGTACGTCGGCCGCCCTGCGCGGCGCAGGCGTTGCGCTGGAGCAAATCGACGCACCGCCGCCGCTCAGCCTTCAATTCGATTCCGAGGCGTTGTGGCAGCGCGTGGGCGTCCAGGTGCGCGCCGGTGACCGGGTCTTGATTGTGCGCGGCGTGGAAGGTGGCAAGGAGCCTGAGCCGAACGGGGGCAGCGGGCGCGACTGGCTTGCTCAGCAACTCGCCAGCGTTGGCGCGCGGGTTGACTTTGTAGTGGCCTACCAACGCCAGGCCCCGGCTTTCGGCGCGGCTGAAAGCGAGCTGGCGCAGCGCGCCGCCAGTGACGGCTCGGTGTGGCTTTTCAGCAGTTCACAGGCGCTGCGCCACCTGAGTTGCTGTTTGCCGGCGCAAAGCTGGCGCAAGGCGCGTGCACTGGCGACGCACCCGCGCATTGCGGCGGTCGCCAAGGAGCTCGGTTTCGGTGTTGTTTGTGAGTCGCGTCCGACCCTGCCGGACGTGATGGCGGCGCTAAAATCGTGCCATGAATTCTGACCCTGCCGTCGACCACGCCGCTGCTCCTGTGGCAGCAGCGCTTGTCGACCTGCCGACGCCAGAAACTCCACAGCCGGTGCCGCGCTGGTTCATGAAGAGCCTGACGCTGCTCACGTTGCTGGCCTTGCTGACGAGCTTGCTGCTATGGCAGCGCCTGTCTTCGATCCAGGAATTGCTGGCGCGCCAAAGTGCCGATGCCGCGTCACAGTCCACCGAAGCGCGTGCAATCGCCAAGCAGGCGCAGGATTTGGCCCGTGAGACGGCTGCCCGCGTTGCCGTATTCGATGCGCGCCTGAGCGAAGCGGCGCTGCAACGTTCGCAGCTCGAAGAATTGATGCAGAGCTTGTCGCGCTCGCGCGATGAAAACATGGTGGTCGACATCGAGTCTGCGATACGCCTGGCGCAGCAGCAGGCACAGCTGACCGGCAGCATCGAGCCGCTGTTGGCGGCACTCAAGAGCGCCGAGCAGCGTGTTGCTCGAGCGGCACAGCCGCGGCTGACACCTTTACAGCGGGCGATTGCGCGCGACATCGACCGTCTCAAGTCGGCCGTGGTCAGCGACACGCCGGGGCTTCTGGTCAAGCTCGACGAGTTGGTGCATCTGGCAGACGAGTTGGTGCTGGCCAATGCAGCGCCCACGTCGCAGTTGGGCAACGCAACCAAGCGTGGTGCATCGCAAGCCGAGTCAATCTGGTGGCAGCGCGCTTTGCAGGTGTTGCGTGATGAGGCCAATGCTTTGTTGCGGGTGAGCCGGATTGAGCAGCCCGAGGCGGCCCTGCTGGCGCCCGAGCAGTCGTTCTTCCTGCGTGAGAATTTCAAGCTCAAGCTGCTCAATGCGCGACTCGGCCTGTTGGCGCGTCAACTGGAGTCAGCGCGCGCTGATCTGGCTGCCGCTACGCTGTCGCTGAACAAATACTTCGATCCGAATTCGCGCAAGACGCAAGTGGCTGCAAGCCTGTTGCAGCAGGTCCAGGCGCAGGCTCGAACGATGCAGATTCCGCGTGTGGATGAAACGCTTGCGGCGCTGGCGACGGCAGCCGCGGGGCGTTAGTATGACGACCCCCACGCTTGTCGCTGAGCGTACCGCGCTGCCCCCCGCGGGGGGCA
>CAYHDD010000268.1:0-5037 GCA_964355195.1 uncultured Rhodoferax sp.
TGGCCGGCCGGGTTGGCAAAGGAGATGATTCCGTACTCGTCCAGACCAACGATGCCGTCTTTCACGGAATCCAGAATCAGTCGACTGCGTTCTTCCAAAACTGCAAGATGGGCCGTGGTCTCTCTCAACGATTTCTGCTGGGCTTCCAGCTCCACGGTCTGCTCTTCCAGGTGCGCCGCCTGCCGTTCCATGCTTTCGGCCTGGCGCTGGGTTTCCTTCAACAACTGTTGCGCCGTCACGCTGCGCTCCAGAATCTCCAGATTCATGGCCAGAATCGGCATCAAACCGTCAAGCAAGGCCTCATGGCGTCCGTCAAACGCATCGAATGTTGCCAACTCCACCACGCCAAGCAGGCGCTCGTTACGCAACACCGGTCTGACGAGCAGCGTGCGCGGCACTGCCTCACCGAGGCTGGAGCCGATGTGGACATAGTCTGCGGGAGGGTCCGTAATGACAATGGCCTCCATTTCAAGCGCACATTGCCCCACCAGACCCTGCCCGAGAGAAAAGTACTGATCAATATTCTTGCGCTCATGAAAGGCGTAACTGCCCAGCAGGCGCAAGCGTTTCTGTTCCGCTTCATAGATGTAGAAGACGCCATGTCCGAGCTTGATCAATGGTCCAATCCTGGAAAGGAACAGCTGCAACATCTCGGTGAACGTGCGCGCCTGTTGCAACTCGCTGGCAATCTCGGCAATATGAGACTTGACCCAGCGTTCGGTCTCCATTTGCCGCGCTTCGCGCTGCAAAACGGCGATGGCACGAGCCAGGTCACCGATTTCGTTGACGAAGTCGGCATGCGGTAGCGGCTGGTCAAAATTGCCCTCTGAGAGTTGTTGAACCGCATCGCGAACACGGTACAGCGGTAGCCGAATCGAGCGCCCAACGCTGATCCCAAATATGAGACCCGCCAACAAACCGCCCCCGACGATGGCCAATGACAACCAGACACCAGTCGCAACTTCCCGTTCCGCCTCTCGCACCCGCAAGTTGGCATCAAGCTCTCTGGCACGTACCAATTCCTCCAAGATGTCATTGGCGGCCTGGCCGGTCTTTTGAAAGTTCAAGGCACCCACCAACGCCTTCGCCTCCTCAGGTTGCCCGCCCTCAATTAGTAAGGCGGCCCGGTCCACCTCGCGCATGTAGCGCGCAAACTGCGCCTCAAACGCCGACAAACGCTGTTTCTGGACCGCCTCAAGAATATGCGAACGCAGTTCAACGACCTCCTTTGAGACCTGTGCCCGTGCCGTCGAAAGCTGATTCAGTGCCAAATCCCGGCCTTCGACGTCGGGCGAAAGGATGGCCTGGCGGATGGTTCTGCCTACTAGCGCATAGAAAATCTGGAGATTCTTGACGTTGGAGACGCCAAGCATCCCCTGCTCGTGGATCAGCGTCACCTTTTCAGCGAGCGAGCGCTGCACCAGCAGGCTTTGAATACCAATAGCCAGCACGACCAGCAGCATGCTGACAATACCCAGCGTCAGCTTGAAATTCAGTGAGCGGCGCTCCAGTGCCTCACGTATCCGCTTCATCGCCTGGCCTCCATCATGCTGGCGATCATCATGCGGCCTGCACCGCCGCTTGGGCATGCTGGGCCACCACACTCACACACTTGCCGCGTCCACCGCGGTCCGGCAGAGGGTTGCACGAAACGTCCAACACCACGTTGCTGCCATCCTTGCGTTTGGCCACCACAGCGCGGGTCGTGAAGCCGCTTTCGACTGCCTGTTTCAATGATGGCAGCCGCTCGGCGAAATCGGTCCCTACAAGTTCACCAGGGGCGTATCCAAACAGCTGCCCAGCCTGCGGATTGGCCAGCATGACGCGGCCGGCCGCATCGAGCACCAGCATACCGTCCGGTGCCGTCTCGATGATGGAGCGGAACCAGTTCTCGGTCTCCAGCAGTTCGGCCTGCTGCGCCTCCATCTCCACCGTCTGCTCTTCCATCTGAGCGGCCTGCTTCTCCATGCGTTCGGCCTGTTCCTGGGTAGCGGCCAGCAGTTCACGGGTACGCAAGTTGCGGTCCAGTATTTCCATGCTGGTGGCCAGATTCGGAAGCAGCGCGTCGAGTACCGCCTTTTCACGCTCGGTAAAGGCCTGGAATGACGCCATTTCCAGCACGCCCAGCACACGCTCAGAGTGGATGATCGGCAGCACCAGCACGCAAGCTGGCGGTCCCTCGCCCAGACCGGAATTGATGCGGATGTAGTCCTTGGGAGCGGTTAACAAAATGGACGCCCTCTCCATGGCGCATTGGCCCACCAGCCCCTCTCCCAACCGAAAGCTGTTGCTCAAGTTCTTGCGCTCACGGTAGCCATAGCTGGCAAGTAAGGCGTATTGGCCTTGTGCGTCGGCGACATAAAAAGCGGCGTGACCCGCGCCAACCACGGGTGCGAGCTGCGAGATTGCCGTCTGGGTGAGCGTGGGGAAATCTTCAGCACTCTGCAGCTTGCCGGAGATTTCAGCTGCGTGTGTCTTGACCCAGTGCTGCTCGTTGGATTTGCGGTAGATCCCCTGCAACACGGCAATCGCTCTGGCCAAAATGCCGACTTCATTGGGATAGTCCACGTGCGGAATCGGTGTGTCTGTCTTGCCGGCGGCGAGCTCTTCAACCGAAGCGCACAGACGGTCGTTGGGGCGCTGAATCGACCTGCCAATCAGCACGCCAAGCAATCCGGCCATAACCACCCCCAGGCCCAACAGGATCGCCGCTGTGCGCTGCGTGCTGGCAGCATTCGCACGCGCTTGCAGCAAAAAGACATTGGCAGCTTTCTCCTTGAGATCGGAAAGCTCGCGAAGGCCGTTGTCAGCCGCAGCAACGGTCGCCGTAAATTCCTTGCTGGTGATGAACTGGGCAGCCGCTGACGAGTTTGTCTTTTCCCGTTGGATCATGCCTACCGCTTGCTCAAAGACTTCAAAGGCCTTGGTCAAATCCTGCTCGAACCGCTCGTAGCGAGCCATGACCTCGGGACGAAAGATGCGCTTGCGACCCTGAGCCAGTTCAACCATCAGCGCTTCGCGCGAACGCTTGACGGTGGCCAGTGCGACATCGCGTGCTGCATCGTCCTGCGCAATCAGCATCTGGCGCACGGCGCGGCCAATGTAAATCAGGTTGATGTTGGCATCCTTGATGTTGGAGATGCCCAGTAGATCGTTCTCGTACATCGTCTCCATCTGGGCTTCAAGATGCGACAGGCTGGAAAGAGAGTTCAAACCGATGGTCAAGGCTACGAAGATACCCACAGAGAAGCCAATCAGCAGTTTGGTCGTCAGCTTGAAGCGCTCGATGAAGGTTAGAAACTTGTGCATGGTGTGCCTTCAATAAGATCAATGCCGCCTGCGAAACAGACGATGGTAATGGTCGATGGGCGAGAAGAGAGAGTTGCCTATAAAGCTCAGTGATTCGGACTGCCCGATAAACAGCAGGCCCTTCGGTGCCAGCGCCTGATGAAAACTCTTGATCAACTGGTCCTGCAAGGGGCTCTTCATGTAGATCAGCAGGTTGCGGCAGCTCACGAGGTCAAGGTCGCCACGGGGCGCACCGGTCAACACATCGCGGCGCTCGAAATGCACCGAGGCGCGCAAAGCGGGGCGTACTCCAAACGCCGCCCCTTTTGCCTCAAAATAGCGCTCGCGCAGGGCCGCCGGCATTTCCTTGAAGGCGGCAGCGCGATAGACGCCATCCTGCGCGATCTGTAGCGCCTCCGGGTTGAGATCAGTCCCGGTGATCGTGATGGCACGGCTGCCAGGCTGCACGCCAAGCAATTCGCTGAGAATGATGGCGATGGTGTATACCTCTTCGCCTGACGCACAACCGGGCACCCAGACCCGCACCTCTTGCCCCTGAGGCTTGCGTGCCAGCAAGTCGGTAAGCGCAGCCTGCAATACGGCAAAAGAATCGCAGTCGCGGAAGAACGACGACACCGATACCAGGAACAGATGCTGTAGTGCGTTCAACTCAGCCGGGTTGCGCCGGATGAAGTTCTGGTATTCCTCCGCACTGGAAGCACCTTGCTGTGCCTTGCGCTTGTCCAGGCGACGCAACAGCGTGTCTTCCTTGTAGCTGGAAAAGTCGACCCCCGTGGCGTCCAGCACCTGACGCAACAGCAGTTGCAGTTCCTGGTGGGCTGAGTCTGGCACGACTGCATCCACGCGCGGCGGCTGGGGCAAGGGTGGGACCACCGTAGCTGCCGCAGTTGACGTAGCGGGTGCTGAAGCTACTGTGTGCTTCCAGTCGGGCGAAGGCTTGCCCGGGAACAGTGTGGCCAGGGTTTCCCCCATGCGTTGCACTGCCAGCACCTGATCAATGGCGTGGGTCTCAATGGCCGCCTGCGGCATGCCGTTGAACTTGGCTTCAGCCGGTTCTTGCGCCAACGTGAGCCCGCCCGCCGCCCGGATGGCGCGGCAGCCTGCGGCACCATCAGACCCTGTGCCCGACAAGACAATGCCAATAGCCTTGGCGTGGCTGCTTTTGGCAATGGATTGCAGCAGCACGTTGACGGAAGGCGTGGAGATGTTGTCCGGCGCGGGATCAATCAGGTTCAAGGCATCGCCCTGTACGGTGCCATCCTTGCCCGAGGGAATCACGTACACGGTGTCAGCCAGCATGCGCACGCCGTCGGTGGCCAGCACCACCGGCAAGGCGGAGGCGCGCTGCATCAGTCGCACTACCAATTCGTCGTGCCCGTCCTTGGCCATATGCTGCGCCACCACGTATCGGATACGCCCAGTGGCCTGCATGCCGGCAAACAGGGGCAGCATGGCTTCCAGCCCACCGGCTGACGCACCGATGCCGGCCACGTGTGTCATCCTGCGCTGACCCCATCTGGGGCTGCTGTGCCCGTTGCCGTTGCGCCAGCAGCCAGGTCTTGTGTCGCACTCTTGACCGCGTCGGCCTGGGCTCGCGAGGCTTCCAGGTCTTCCATGATGTTCAGCATGGCCCGGCGTGCATTGGCGAGATCTGCCACCTGGGATTGCAAGGCCTTGTTGGCCGCATCCCGCCTGGCATTGGCTTCCTGTAGTTCCGCTTGCTGAAGT
>CAYHDD010000269.1:0-5027 GCA_964355195.1 uncultured Rhodoferax sp.
ACTCGAATTGAGCGTTTCCGACATGCCCAGGAGCAGTCAGTATGCTATACCCGCATCTGGTCGGGTCCCGTCAGCCAGTTTCTCAATCTGACCGCCCGATAGCGGGCGCTGGCATCACAATGGACTTTGATATGCCACCGGCAAGTTTCTGGAACGTGATCTCGTGGTCAGAATTTCGGGTTGCGACCTGCGGCCATCGTGAAGAGGCATTGCGGATTGCCCTTGGCCGCCACCCATCGGTCTTGTCGGATCGGATCTTCATTTCAGGGTATCCACCGGCACACCAAACCGGCGTGCCAGCGCAGCCGTCTGACGCAAATTAGGCGCACGCTTGCCGGCCAGCACCGCAGACACCACACTCTGCGCTCCGACCTCGGGCAGGTCGCGCTGGCGAAGGCTGCCGATGAGGCGCCGACAAAAGCCGCCGCAGGGTTCGAAAGTGTGATTGTCAACGGCGTCGTCACTTTGCGCAGTGGCAGGCAGGCGCAGCGGGCCGCGCAGTAGCCAAGTTATCATGAGAACACCCTCAACAACGAAGGAGACACGATGAACAGCATCACGCGCTATGCGTCCTCACTGCCGGCCCCATTTTCAAAGGCCGTGCGCGCTGGGGGCTTCCTATTTCTTTCGGGCGTGTTGCCGATGGATGCGCAGGCCAACATCATTGATGCCGACATTCAGGGACAGACAAGAGCGGTGCTCGATCGCATTAAAGCCACGTTGCTGGAACTGAACTCGGACATGGCAGACGTGGTACGCATCACCGTGTGGCTGTCGGACCTGAGCGACTTCGCGGCCTTTAACGAGGAATACAAGAAACACTTCGCTACCGGCCTGCCCACGCGCTCCACTGTGCAGGCGGTCCTCTACAAGGGCGCGAAGGTGGAGATCGAGGTGCAGGCTTGGGTGCAGGGCTGAACCTGTAGACGGACAAGGCAGCTACATAGCCGCTGCCCGCATCAGCGCGGTGTAGAACGTGATCATCTCGCCGTAGCTGGTGCTCGCTATGCGTTCGTTGGTGCCATGAATGCGGCTGATGTCGGGCAGTGTCACTCGCATGGGGGCAAAACGGTAGGCGGCGGCGCTGACGCGGCTGTAATGCTTGCTGTCTGTGCCGGTCACCACCAGACCGGGGGTCACCACGGCATCCGGCGCGATGGCGTGTATGGCATCAGCAATCCAGCGGTAGCCCGGTCCGCTCGAATCAGCAACCGGTGTCGCCTCGGAGCCCGGGCCGCTGTAATCAGCAATGCTGACATCCGGATCGGCAATCGTTTTTTCGACATGCTCCTTGACTTGGGCCACGGTGTCGCCGGGTGCCAAGCGGAAATTCACAACCGCCGTGGCCTCCGATGGCAAGACATTCGACTTGACGCCGCCCTGGATGATGGTCGGTGCGGTCGTCGTGCGAATCAACGCGTTGGTGGTCGGCGTCCTGGACAGTTCACGAAGCAGGATAGGGTCGAACAACCACCGGTTGACCAGGGCCGCGCGCAGGCCAAACGACAGTGCTGGCGCTACACCCACCAGGCCCTGGCCACCAGGCCCGTCCAGCGTGGCGGGCATCTGACGCGCTTCGAGCCGTGACACCGCGCGACCGATCTTGCCGACTGCGGAGTTCAGGGGTGGCATCGACGAGTGACCGCCTTTGGCCTTGGCTTTGAGCAACAAGTTGTAGCCGCCTTTCTCGGACAAGGCAATTTGCGCGATCAGGCGCGTTGCTCCGGGGATGACACCGTCGGTAATGGCTGAGCCCTCGTCCAGTGAAAACAGGGCTCGGGTCTTGCGCTGTTCCAGCAAATCAACAATCGCCTTGGCACCTGCTGTCCCGCCAAGTTCCTCGTCATGGCCAAAGGCCAGCAGCACGGTACGTTTGGGCTTGGCGCCCTCGGCCAAAAGGCGCTCGATACTTTCGAGCGTGGCCATCACCACGTGCTTCATGTCGAGCGTGCCGCGACCCCACACAAAGCCGTCAACAATGGCGCCAGAAAACGGCGGATGCGTCCAGTTGGCCTGGGTGCCGGGTTCAACCGGCACAACATCCATATGGGCCGTCAACAGAACCGGTGCGAGTGACGGATCGCTGCCCTGCCACGTATAGAGCAGGCTGGAGCCATTGACAACTTCGCGCTTCAGTGCCGCATGCGTCAGCGGGAAACTCGTCTGCAACAACTGGTGGAAGGCCGGAAAGTTGTTCTCTTGCGCGTTGGCCGCCGTGTCAGACGACACGGTCCTGATCTGGACTGCCGCTGACAAGCGTTGGAGCGCGCCGTCCAGGCCGCTGGGCGGCGCCGACTGCTTGGCGACCGCCGCAGGCAAAGCGGGCAGGAGCATGGTCTTTGCCAGCACAAGCACAACCAGCCCCAGCATGATCGCCAGGATTCCAACGACTGCTTTCCATATCCACGATGCCATAGCTTCTCCTTCTGTCTGGTTCGATGACCATTATGCAGCGGCACCGCTTACCGCAGCGTGCCCAGGGCCCTACCTCCAATCCCCACACAGTAACGCCATCGCGGGTGCGGCACTTCCTCTAGTCGGTCTTGTTGGAAAACTGTCGGCCAATAATGGTATTCAGGTACTAATATGCCATAATCAGTTCCAAGCGAAAATCCAATGAGCTATTGAGAGCACCCATTTCGGAGCACACATGATGTCAGCCACTTCACCTGTCCAGCAAATTCTGGAGCGTTGCCAGACGCTGTTTGATGATCTGCATTTCAACGCAGTCAAACAGTGGAAGGCGGCAGTGCCCGGTCGCAAGGCCATTGGCTACATGCCGGTTTACGTGCCGCGCGAGCTGATTCACGCGGCCGGCATGTTGCCGGTCGGCATCCTCGGCGGCGGTGACCAGCTTGAAGTGATTCAGGGCGACGCCTACTACCAGAGCTACATCTGCCGCATCCCGCGCTCGACCATCGAGATGGGCCTGACGGGACGCCTCGATTGCCTGGACGGCATGCTGTTTCCGTCGATTTGCGACGTCATCCGAAACCTCTCGGGCATGTGGCAACTCCTTTTTAAAGACAAGTACGTGCGCTACATCGACGTGCCGCAGAACTACGAGGACGGCATTGGCGGCAAGTTTTACATGGAAGAGATGCAGATCCTGCGAGAGGGTCTGGCCAAACTGGGCGGCCAGGAGATCAGCGACGACGCCATCAACGCCTCGATAGCGGTCTACAACGACAACCGCGCGGCACTGCGCGAGCTCTATACCTACCGAGCCGCCAAGCCCTGGCAGGCACCCACTTCAGAGGTCTACCTGGTGCAGCGTGCGGGCATGATTCTGCCGCCAGAGGAGCACACCCAACTGGTGCGCGACTACATCACCGCCACCGATTCCGTGGCACGGCCCAAGCGCGACAACGCGCGCGTCGTCATCAACGGCACCTTCTGCGAGCAGCCGCCACTGTCGCTCATCAAGTCGATTGAAATGTCGGGCTGCTACGTCGTCGATGACGACTTCATGCTGGTCGGGCGCTGGCTGCTGGAACATGTGCCAACCAATGGCAATCCGCTCGAAGAATTGTCCAAGGCCTTCCTGCACCACTCGGCCACCACCGCCGCCAAGTACGACGTCACGCGTGAAGAAAAGGGCGTCTTCCTGATGAAGCAGGTCAAGACCATGGGCGCCGAAGGCGTGATCTTTGCCGCATCTTCGTTCTGTGACCCGGCGCTGCTGGAGCGCCCGATGTTGCAGGACGTGCTGACCCAGCACAAGATTCCCCACACCGCCTTCAAGTACTCGGAAAACACCGGCCAGATGGCGCCCATCCGGGAGCAAGCCGGCACCTTCGCCGATTCAATCAAATTGTGGAATGCAGCTTAAGAAAGACTTGCCATGAACACTCCCGTCGCCATGCCCACCTCCGTCAAGAAGCCACAAAACGTCCAGAAGGAGGACTCGATGTGGCTGCAAAAAGAGCTCATCAACCAGAACTACATGGATCTGGCAACGGCGCACGAGAACAACCGCAAGGTCTCGGCAACCTTTGTGCCCGGCAACCTGAACGAGTTGCTGATGTGTTTTGACTTTGCGCGCAGCCTGCCCGAGACCAACGCGCTGCAAAACGGCATGCGCAAGAAGTCCGGCAAGATGATCATGGACGCCGAGCGCGACGGTCACTCGGAAGACGTCTGCACCTACGTCAAGGCCGATCTGGGCTCGATGATGGGCGGCGAAATCGGCCCGACCGGCCAAGCACTGCCACGGCCCGACGTTCTGCTGCTGTCTTACACCGGTTGCTTCACTTTCATGAAGTGGTTCGAGCTGGTGCGGCACAAGTACGGCTGCGAAACGGTGATGCTGCACGTGCCCTACCAGAGCGAAGGCCACATCGCCCCCAACATGCGCGACTACGTGGTCAAGCAGCTCAAGGAAACCGTGATTCCGACGCTGGAGCGTATCTCGGGCGTCAAGTTTGACATCGACCGCCTGCGCCAGTACATGCGCGAATCGGCCAAGGCCGAAGAAGACCTTGTGGCGGTGCTGCAATCAGCCAAGCAGAGGCCTTCGCCGATTGACGGCTACTTCGGCTCGGTCTATTACATCGGTCCGATCTTCACCGCGTTTCGCGGCACCACCGAAGCCACGCAGTACTACCGCACGCTGCGCGCCGAGATCGAGGAGCGCGTGCGCCTGGGGCTGGGCCCGGTGACGCCCGAGGGCGCGATGGGCGAAGAAAAGTACCGTCTGGTGGTCGAGGGCCCACCCAACTGGACCCACTTCCGCGACTTCTGGAAGATGTTCTATGACGAGGGCGCGGTGGTCGTAGCCTCAACCTACTCCAAGGTTGGCGGCCTCTACGATTTCGGCTTCCGCCACGACCCGGATCACCCGCTCGAATCGCTCGCCGAGTACTGCCTGGGTTGCTACACCAACCTCAGCCTGCCGTCGCGCGTCGACATGATTTGCAAGTACATGGACGAGTACCAGGCCGACGGCCTGCTGATCAACTCGATCAAGAGCTGCAACAGTTTTTCGGCCGGCCAATTGCTGATTCTGCGTGAAGTGGAAAAGCGCA
>CAYHDD010000270.1:0-5011 GCA_964355195.1 uncultured Rhodoferax sp.
AATTTCCCGGCAGCATTCAACTTCTCATCGTCGAGACGGTCAGCAAGCCCCACTATGGCCAAGGCGGCGATTGCATTGTTACGTCCAACAAAGACGGGTGCCGCCGCACCGGCGACACCAACTCGCCAGCCTTCCCGGTTCGTGGCGTAACCACAAACCCGAACGGCATCGATTTCAGCGCGCAGAGTGTCCGGGTCGGTCACAGTGTGAGGCGTGTGGGCACGCAGCTTGCGCAAGACGCGATTTACTTCTTCGACGGGTTGATAGGCCAAAAGGACTTTGCCACTGGCGACACAATAAGCAGGGGCGCGTAGCCCCGGATCTGCGCTGGCCCGAATTGGCGCGTTATTCTCAATCTTGTCGAGATAAATGATTTGGGCGTTGTGATAAATCATGATATGCGCCGACTCACCTGTCTTCTTCACCAGTCGCTGCAGGTATGGCCGCGCCACCTCGGACAGGCGCAGTCGGGAAACCACGCGCGAGCCAATCTCGAACAATTTATAGTTGAGCTGGTAAAGCGATCCCGCGTCAAACCGGACCACATAGCCTTGCTCCAGAAGCGTATTGAGAATGCGGTGCACATTGCTCTTCTGGTAGCCCAGTTCCATGGCCAGTTCTGAAACACCGCGCGGCGTTTCGCTGAAAGCCAGCGTTTCAATAACATGTAGCGCTTTGACGAGAGATTTATCCATGCTTCAAGCTTGCTCCGCTGGACGCATACGATGCGCCATGGCTTCGCGCATCAGATGTTTCTGGACCTTGCCGGTGATGGTCATCGGGAATGCCTCTACGAACTCGATATAGCGCGGAACCTTGTAGTGCGAGATGCGGCCGCGACACCATTCCCGCACACTCTCGGCCGTCGCGGCGTGACCGGGCTTGAGCCGGATCCAGGCGCAGACTTCCTCGCCATAACGCGGGTCCGGAACGCCAAATACCTGAACTTCGGCAACGTCTTTGTGGGTGAACAGGAACTCTTCGATTTCGCGTGGGTAGATGTTCTCTCCACCGCGAATCAGCATGTCCTTAAGCCGCCCCACAATCCGGCAATAGCCCGCGTCGTCAAGGGTCGCTAGATCCCCAGTTTGCATCCAACCATCTTGATCGATGGAATCCCGCGTGCGCTGCGGATCGTTCCAATACCCCAGCATGACGCTGTAGCCCCGCGTCAGAAGCTGTCCCGGTTGGCCGCGTGGAACCGCCTCACCTGCTGGATCAACCACTTTGACTTCAACATGTGGATGAACGCGCCCGACCGTTTCCACTCGCAAAGCAACCGGGTCGTCGATCTGACTCTGGAAGCTGACCGGACTGGTTTCGGTCATCCCATAGCAGATGGTCACCTCGGGCATGCCCAGCACCTGCATGACATCGCGCATGACCGCTTCGGGACATGGCGCGCCAGCCATGATGCCGGTACGCAGGGACGTAGTATCCCGGGCGCTACGAGCCTGTTCTTCCAGCAATGCAACGAACATGGTCGGCACCCCGTACAGCACCGTGCATTTCTCCTGCGACACGGTATCGAGCGTCACGGCAGGATCAAAGCCCTCTCCTGCCAACACCACGCAGGCGCCATGGGTGAGCGCGCCCAACACACCCATGACCAGACCAAAGCAGTGGTACAGCGGAACACACAGGCACAGGCGGTCACGGCTGGTCAGACGCAAGGTCTCGCCGACAAAATAGCCGTTGTTGAGAATATTCCGATGTGAAAGCGTGGCCCCCTTGGGTGCGCCTGTGGTCCCGCTTGTGAACTGGATATTGATGGGCTCTTCGGAGCAAGTTGGCGGGAAGGACTGGGTATGCGGGATAGTGACCGCCGTCGTGCCGAGACGCTCAAGTTCCGACCAGCTTAGCCAGCCGGGTTGCATTGTCTCGTCAAGTGAGACCACATGCTTCAATTCTGCCAGCCTGTTGCCATCAACCCCGCATGTCAACTCCAGCAGGATGGCATGGTAATTTGAAGATTTGTGGGATCGTTGCGCAACCACCGCCTTGCAACCGGACAGCTTGAGTGCATGCTCGGCCTCATGCACCCGATAAGCCGGATTGACCGTCACCAGAATCAGTCCGAGCCGCGCAGCCGCGAATTGGGTCAGAATCCACTCGGCCCGATTGGCCGACCAGATGCCAATGCGGTCGCCCTTGGTAAGCCCGATCAGTCGCAAACCATGGGCAACGCGGTCCACGGCTGAGCGGAATTCCGAATAACTCCACCGCAGCCCCTGCGAGGGTGAAACAAGCGCCGGCGCATCGCCGAACTCGCCGGTGATTCGATCAAGAAGGGCCCCAATCGTCTCGTCCATCAGCGGCGCATCTGTGGCCCCACGCACGTAACTTGGAGTAGCAGTCATGAACGCAGGCCTCAACGCGAGCGCTGGTGGTATTCGGGGTTGGGCTGCATCGCGGTACCGATCGCAAGCCGGTTCGACATTGCGTAAAAAGATACTGTTGAGATGATGTCCCAGATGGTGCGGTCGTTGAAGCCGGCATCACGCAGGGCTTGCCGGTCCGGCTCATCTACCGTGTCAGGGTACTCTGTCAGCTTGACACTGAAGTCGAGCATGGCACGCTGCGCGGCGGACAGGTCTGCCACACGGTAGTTCATGACCAGCGCCTCCCCAAGCGATGGATCGCCCGAGAGTTCCCGTACCGCCTGTCCATGCGATACCAGGCAATAGTGGCAGCGGTTGCGCGCCGAAACAGTGGTGGCGATCATTTCGCGGTCAAGCCGTGACAGCTCGGAATCACCCATCATGAGGTGGTTGTAGACCTCCATGAAGTTGCGCAATTTTGTCGCATCGAACGCATGCGCCGTCAGCACATTGGGAACGAAGCCAAGCTTGCTTTCGCACTTGGCGAGGTAGGCCTGAAGGTCAGGCGGCATCGTCGCATTGTCAATATCGGGCAGCGCCAAAGCTGTTACATCGCGCGGTTGGGATTGTTTCATTGTGTTCCTCACTTACCTTGAAAGACTGGGGGGCGGCGTTCTACGAACGCAGTACGACCCTCGACAAAATCAGCGCTCTCCTGCATTTGCTTGACGCGCGCCATTGTCTGCAACGCCTTCACCGTCGGGCTGTCTGGAAGGACGTGCTGGTCAACGCCTTCCTTGAGCCAGCGAATCACCAGTGGTGCCGAAGCCGCAATGTCTTGCGCGTACTGCAGTGCAAGCGCAACCTGCTCACCGGGCGCAACGACGCAGTTGACCAACCCCATGCGTGCGGCCCTCTCAGCTAGAAGCGGCTTGCCAAGCAGCATCACTTCCATAGCCAGCTTGTGCGGTATCCGGGCGGCCAGTCCGCTGACCAGTCCATAGGCGAGCCCGACGCGGGGTTCCGAATAAAGGAGTTGGGCATCCTGGCTTGCCACGCACAGATCGGCCGCCTGCACCAGCGCCATGCCGACACCGACGCAGAATCCATGTACGGCGGCGATAACCGGTTTCGTGACCCTGACCGCCACACCTGGTACACCTTGCCATACATCCGACGGCATGTTTTTCAGATCGGCGCCTACGGTGAAGTGTTTGGAGCTCCCGCCAGAGACCACCACCGCCCGCTCCGGGCCGTCCTCAAATCGCTGCCAGGCTTGGCGCAACTGGTCCACCATGGCGTTGTCAAATGCATTGTGGACGGAAGGTCGGTCAATGATGATATGAGCGACCTGACCGTGAGTTTCGTATTGGATGGACATACTGCCTTTCTTTGTCATTCGGCCTTGAGGTTAGCCTTTTGGATCAATGTGCCCCAGCGCTTCGTTTCCTGCTCTATGAAGCCAACCCAAGCGGCCGTCGAAATCGCCTGCGGCTCAAACCCCCGGCTGATCAGTTGCTTGCTGACTTCCGGGTCCTGCAGGACCCGGTTGATTTCCGCATTAAGACGTTCAACTACGGTCGCAGGCGTTCCCGCTGGGGCGACGATCCCGAACCAGGCAGTCGCCTCGAAGCCAGGTAGAAGTTTGCCGATTGGTTCCAGTTCCGGAAAAACCGCAGAGCGCTTCTCACTGGCAACTCCCAGAAAGCGAATCCGGTTGCCTTGCTGCATGGGCGCGAGTGCAAGCTGGCTGTCCAACAAAATCGAAATACGACCCGCCGCCAAATCCGTGGCTGCTGCTGCGCCGCCTTTGTAGGGGACCATCAGGAGTTTTCCGCCAGTTAACTGCGAGAACAACTCACCACCCAGATGTGACGCACCGCCGGTTGCGGAAGTGCCGTACGACAAGGTGCCGGGATTCTTGCGCACATTGGCAATCAGGTCCGCCGCTGATTTTTCCGCTGACACCGGAACTGCGAGCAGCAGGGGTACTGTGCCGAGCAGAGCTACCGGACTAAAACTTTTGGTAGTGTCATACGGCAGCTTGGCCATGAGCCACGGATTGATCGCATGGCTCGTGTAGTTCATGAGCAAGGTATGACCGTCAGCTGGTGCGCCCGCCACATACTGCGAGGCAATCACGCCACTGGCGCCCGCTTTGTTGTCGATAAGGACCGGTTGACCCAGCGCGCTGGCAAGCCGGGTACTGATGGACCGGATGACGGTGTCTGCTGTCCCCCCTGGCGGAGCCGGCACGACGATCGTGACCGGTTTTGTCGGAAACGCGAAGAGCAGACTGCAAAAGACAGTCAGAATCAATCCGGCGAAGCATTTAAGAAGTGAGTGTTTCATGGGTGTTTGTCTCTACTAAAGTTTTGGAACGTTGTTCTATGGACCCGAAGGAAGTCTGGGCCAAAAGCGGTCAAGTTGCAACGTGAAAATTTGGAACGCAGGCCAGTTGATACGATCGCAGCAATTGAATCTTTATGGCCTTCTGGAGTTATTCCCGGCCAAGATCCCAATGACCCCTGACGCTGCCCTGCTGTCAACTGCGTCCTGACCTCCAGCGTCAGCAATGTCGATGGAATGCCGCCAATTGAACGTCGGCAATCTGGAATCCTGCGCCAGAGATTTTTCTGAGTCCGGTAAGCAGCCACCCGGGAGCGCCCGCATCTGGTCGTCAAGAGCCA
>CAYHDD010000271.1:0-5009 GCA_964355195.1 uncultured Rhodoferax sp.
CGCTCACCCACGCTTGTCACTTCGTTTACTGAGCTCATCGCAGTTCCTCCTGCATTTTCATGGAGCCGGTCGGGCATTCCTTGACGCAGACACCGCAGCCTTTGCAGTAGTCGGTCAGCACTTCGTAGCCGCCTTCCACGCGCTTGACCGCCATGTCCGGGCAGTAAACCACGCAGTTGTCGCAGAAGATGCAGGTGCCGCAGGAGAAGCAACGCTCGCTCTCCAACAGCGCCTGCTCGATGTCGAGTCCGAGCTGAACTTCAATATCGCTGGTGACGCGCAGTTGCGCATCGAGCAAGCCCGTCTGCGCACGCCCGGCTTTAGGATGGTAATGGGTGCTGATGGCGGCCAGCGCCACCAAGGGCTCGGCACCGTCGGCAGCTTGGGTCAGCGCAGTGCCATGGCGCCGTTGCAGCTCAAGCGCCATGACGTGCGCGGCGCGCTGACCCATGCCCACGGCCTCGGTCACAAAGCGCGCCATGCTGGTCAGGTCACCGCCGGCGTAGACACCGGCCGTGCTGGTGGCGAACTGCAGGTCGGTCAGCAGCAAGCCGCGCTCGCTGGCAAAGCCTGCACCGAGCAGCGAGAGATCGGGGTCCTGGCCAATCGAAGTCACGATCGCGTCGGCCACGACCGTGAAGCCACTGTCGGCCAGCGTCTCGAGCGTGAACTGGCCGCGCTCGCTGCCGGCCACAAACCGGACTTTGCTGCAGCTCAGGCTCAGGCCGCCGCCCGCGAGTTCTTGTACGGCGTCGAGCCGCGCGCCGTCGATCAGCGTGATGCCCTCCTCCAGCGCCTCGTGAACTTCTTCGGCCTGCGCCGGCAACTGGACCCGTTGCTCCAGCGCCAGCAGCGTCACCTCGTGACCGCGACGCCTTGCGCTGCGCGCTGCGTCCAGCGCGGCGCTGCCGCCGCCAATCACCAGCAGTCGTTTGCCCAGCGCCAGCGCTTGCCCGCTGTTGGCCGCCGCCAGGTAGGCGGCCCCGTCGCAGACCCAGGGCTGGGCGTAATCCAGATTGGGCAGACGCTTGTGGCGCGCCGCGCCGAGCGCCAAATAGAGCGCGTCGTGTCGGCTGCGCAGTTGTTCAAATTCGGCAGCGCTGCCGATGCCATGTCCGCACTTGACTTGCACCCCCATCGCCACGATGCGCGCGATCTCGCCATCGAGCACGTCGCGCGCCAGCCGGTAAGCCGGAATGCCATAGCGCATCAGCCCGCCGAGCTCGGCCTGCGCCTCGTAAAGCGTCACCGCATAGCCCATGCGGCGCAGTTGGAACGCCGCCGACAGGCCCGACGGACCCCCGCCGACGATGCCCACATGGCCACTGCGCGCGCTTGCAACCTCGAAACCCCAGCCCTGCGCCAGCGCCTGATCGCCGACGAAGCGCTCCAGTTTGCATATCGAAAGCGCCTCGTCGTAGCCAGCACGGTTGCAGGCGGTCTCACAAGGATGGTGGCAGATGCGACCGGCAATCGAGGGAAACGGGTTGTGGCGCGTCAAGACCTGCCAGGCACCGTGAAAATCGCGCGCTCGCGCCAGACCTATCCATTCGGAGATATCACCGTCCACCGGACAGGCGCCGTGGCAGGGTGCAGGTGCCTTGATGTGGGTGGCGAGCGAGGCGCGCCAGGTGCCGGTCTTGATGGCCTCGGTGCTGCCGGTGGTCCAGGTCGTGGGGATGGGCGGGAATGTGGAGGCAGGTGCCCCCACGCTTGTCGCTGCGCTCACTGCGCGGCCCGACGCGGCGCTCATACCGTTCTCCCGCAGAGTTGCAGGTCGGCCGAGTTATAGCCGGCAATGCAGGCCGCCACGTTTTCATCATGCTGCTTGGGAGCGTTGTCAACCAGCGTCTGTTCCAGCACCGCCAAATCGGGCGCTTCGATGACGCGCACTAAGGCACCAAGAAGAACCGAGTTGACAATACGCCCGAGACCATGCTGGCGCGCCAGTGTCAGGCCATCAATCGGGATCACGCGTTTTCCGGGCAGAATCTCCTCAAATTCAGCCGCACTGCGCGCCGAGTTCACGACGATCAAGGTATCGGCGTCGGCACAGGCCAGCAGCCTGCCTTCCAGCAGACTGGCGTCAAAACACAGAATGGCACCAGCACGCTCGATGTCGCAGCGCACGCGCACCGGACGGCTATCGGCTCGTATGTAGGAGTTGACGGGTGTGCCGCGGCGTGCGCCGCCATAGCTGGCAAAGCACTGCACGTGCAGGCCCTGGGCATGAAAGGCAGCGGCCAGCAGATTGCCGGCCGTCTGCGCGCCCTGCCCGCCACGCCCCTGGATGATGATCTCAAGCACCTGCTCGTCTCCTTCGTGATTTCCGCCAGGCCCACACGCCTAACAGATTTCCCTTGCCATGTTCTCGGTAGGGACTTGTGGGGACCGAATTTAGACGCTTTGCAGTCATTTGCCAAATTGATTTTGAAAATCATCTACATTCACGAAACAGATACCAAGTGGAAACCCTGCCATGAATTTGTGCGGCAATACTGCTCAGATGGTCGGACTGTCGTCCAGACTGTTGGACAATTGCAGTCGGAACAGAGACCGTATTGTTTGAGCGATTGAGTTTGTTTCCGTCAATTTGTTTGGAGAAACCCACATGAACTACGCTAGTTTGATCGACAAGCTCCAGGTGTTGCCGGAAGGCAAGCAGTTGGAAGTGTTCGACTTTGTGGAGTACCTGGCGGACAGATTTGCGAAGCCTTCGCCGGGTAGCCAGGTAGAGTGGTCGGAACGCGACTTCACCGCCCTCTCCATGGCGCAGGCGATGCGTGGGATGGAAGACGAATCCGTGCTGTATACCGAGGCGGATATCACGGAGCGCTGGCAATGAAGCTTTCGGGGCAAATTGCCCTGACTCCGTTTCCATTCACCGATCTCAGTGGTGCAAAGTTGCGGCCTGTGCTGCTACTTCGTCCGGCCTCACCCCACTTCGACGATTGGTTGGTTTGCATGGTCTCATCGCAACTACAGCAGATTGATCCGATGCTGGATGAGTTGGTGTTGCCATCGCACCCAGATTTCGCTGGAAGTGGCCTGAAGACCCCAAGCGTGCTCCGACTCTCGCGTTTGGCGGTCTTGGACGGCAGCTTGCTGGCTGGTTCAATTGGCCTGATTGACGAGGCGCGACTGGCGACCATCAAGCTGCGGCTGGGGCGCTGGATCATGGAAACTTTGGATGAATTTCAGACAACTTGACCTCAACCTGCTGCGCGTGCTGTGTGCCATCTATCGCTTCGGCTCAGTGACCGATGCCGGGCGCCATCTGGCACTGTCGCAACCCGCTACCAGCAATGCCCTGGCGCGGCTGCGCAGCACCTTTGGTGACCAGCTCTTTGTGCGCACACCGAGCGGCCTGCATCCGACCCGCAAGGCACAGCGCATCGTGCCAGACTTGATCGAGCAATTGCACTTGCTGGAAAACACGGTCAGCAGCGCCGAGGAGTTCGAACCCGCCAGCAGCCACGCGCAATGGCGTCTGTCGCTGTCCGACCTGGGCGAGATGATGTTCCTGGCGCCGCTGGCGCAGGAACTTCGCGCGCAGTCGCCACTCAGCCACATCTCCAACCTGTCGGTTCCGTCGAATGAAGTGAATGCGGCGCTGGACGCGCATGAGGTCGATCTGGCGATTGGCATTCTGGAAAGCAGCCGCCACTCGATTGCCAGCGAGTTGCTGTTTCAGGAGAATTTTGTGGCCATCACCGCGCAACAGTGGCGCCCGGCACGGTGGCGCAGCGGCACGCGGCTGAGCGAACGCCAACTGGCTGAAGTCTCGCTTGCCGTCGCATCGCCCGCCGCGACCTACCACGGCAGCGTGGACCTGATGCTGGAGGCGCTTCAACTCAACGAGCGCATCGTGCTACGGGCACGTCACTATGGCGCACTACCCGAACTGGTGACGCGCACCGACCTGATGGCCATCGTTCCCCAGATGTACGCCAACTCGCTGGCGCCGCGCTACGACGTGCGCATCTGGGACTTGCCCGAACAGGGCTCGCGCTACGATGTCTGCATGCTGTGGCACCAGACTGCCACCCCGGACATGGCACACAGCTGGTTGCGCGGCGTGGTGAGAAAGCTGTTTCAGAGGGAAGGCGCGGCCACCACTGACCGTGCAGCAGCCCTGCGTCGCTGAGCCCAAAACAAGGTCAGAACCTCATTGGTGGGCTTGGCCTGTGGTGTAAACGCAGCTTCAGGATTTCGCCTCATGCGTTGCGTCACTTGGTCAATGGAATGGCTGTGATCGCACCGGCGTCTCGGGTTGATCAGCGATACTTGGTTTGGCGCGTTTGAATTGCCATTCGCCCCGGGATCAAGGAATTTCGACAATCATGAGGAGAGACACCATGCGATTATTTTCTGTTCTTCGACTCGTTGTTATCGCGCTGCTGGTTTCGCTGCCTGCCTTTGGTTTTGCGCAAGCCTGGCCCAGCAAGCCGATCAAGTGGATCATCCCTTATCCGCCCGGCGGCATCACCGACAGCGCCACGCGCATGGTGGTGCAAAAGGTGCAGGAGCAAACCGGCTGGACCATCGTGGTCGAGAACAGGCCCGGCGCCAATTCCATTTTGGGTGCCGACATCGCCGCTCGTTCGGCACCTGACGGCTACACCTTTCTGACCGTAATTGGCGCGCACGCCGCCAATGCCACGCTGTACGCGGGCCGCCTGCCGTACGACGTGGTAAAAAGTTTCGCGCCGGTGTCGCTGGTCGGCATCGCGCCCTTGGTGATGGCCGTGAACAACAATTTTCCCGCCAAAGACATGAAGGAATTGATTGCCTATGCCAAGGCCAACCCGGGCAAGGTGTCATTCGGCTCCTCGGGTGTCGGCGCAGCCGCTCATTTGACACAGGAGTTGTTCAAACAGGTCGCTGGACTCGACATGATCCATGTGCCGTACAAAGGCACGGCCCCGGCGCTGACTGACTTGATGGGCGGCAACCTGCACATCCTGACCGATACCGCCAGTGCGTTGATGCCCTTCGTGCGCAGCGGC
>CAYHDD010000272.1:0-4983 GCA_964355195.1 uncultured Rhodoferax sp.
GCGCCTGCCGCGACATCGGCGGCAGCGGCGGCCTCCGCCGTCAAGGCGGCCTAAATGTTCTTGTCCGACTTCAGCATCAAGCGGCCGACGCCGACCCTCGTGCTGATCATTGCGTTGATGGCGCTGGGCCTGTTGGCGCTCAACAAACTGCGGGTGAATCAGAACCCGGATGTCGAAATACCGGGCATCCAGGTCTTCATTGCCTACCCCGGGGCGTCGCCGGATTCGGTCGAACGAGAGATTGTCAACCGGTTGGAAAAGTCGCTGCAAAGTGTACAGGGCGCGACCGAGGTCTACTCAACCAGCAGCGAGGGCAATGCCAGTTTCTGGATCCAGTTTTCGTTCAAGAAGAACATGATCGAGGCGGCCGATGATGTACGCACGGTCATCTCCAGTGCGCGCTACAAGCTGCCCACTGAAATGCGTGAACCCGTGGTGCGACGCTTCGACCCGGCAGCGCAGCCGATCATGAACATGGCCCTGTCGTCCAGCAAGCAGAGTCACGCCGAAATTTCACGCCTGGCCGAAGATGTTCTGGCCGACAAGCTACGCGGTATTGCCGGGGTTGCCACAGTCAACATCAGCGGTTCCCTCAAGCGGGAACTGTCAGTCCTCCTGCGTGCCGAGAAGCTGCGTGAGCACAATCTGTCGGTGGGCGAAGTGGTGGCCGCTCTGCGTTCTCAAAACTCCAATGCCCCGGTGGGCAAGGTGCAAAGCAGGTTTGACGAGGAAAGTATTCGCCTCGTGGGGCGCATCGAGTCGCCCCAAGAGTTTCAAAACATTGTGGTCAAGCGCTTTGGTGGTCAGATCGTACGATTGGCGGATGTTGCAAGCATCAGCGACGGTTTTGCCGACATCGGTGGCTTCAGCATTCGTAGCGGCAAGCCCAACGTCGGCATTTTTGTGACCCGCTCCCGTGATGCCAGTACCGTCAGTGTGGCCAACGACGTGCGCAAACTGGTCAAGGAGATCAACACCGAGTTTGAAAAGGACCGCCCCGGCACCAAACTGGAGATCACGCGTGACGGCGGTATCGACGCGCAGCGAAGCCTGAACAACGTGATCGAGTCCCTCATGTTGGGTGCCGTGTTGACGATTTTTGTCGTCTACGCCTTCCTGAATTCCTGGCGCTCCACTTTGATCACGGCGCTGAGCTTGCCGACGTCGGTGATTGCGGCTTTCATTGCCGTCTGGCTCTGCGGTTTCACTTTGAACTTCATGACGCTGCTGGGTCTCTCGCTGGCCATTGGTGTGCTGATAGACGACGCCATCGTCGTACGGGAAAACATCGTGCGCCACATGCAGCGTGGCTCGGACCGTCGCACGGCCTCACTGGAGGGCACGGCTGAGATTGGCCTGGCGGTCGCTGCCACCACTTTTTCCATCATCGCAGTCTTTATTCCGGTCGCCTTCATGCCTGGTGTGTCGGGTGAATGGTTTCGCCCCTTTGCCCTCACGGTAGCCTGTTCGGTGTTGGTAAGCCTGGCCATTTCGTTCACGCTGGACCCGATGCTATCGGCCTACTGGGGCGACCCGCCGGACCATCACACCGCGCCCAAGAAGGGGCTCAGCGCCGTGCTGGGGCGCTTTAACACCTGGTTTGATCATCAGGCCGACCGCTACGGCAACGTGATCGCCTGGGCACTGCATCACCGTCGCTGGATGACGGCGATTGCGCTCGCCAGCCTGGTGGGTGCCGTGCTGCTACAGGTCAAAGTGGGAGGGACCGCCTTCCTGCCAGCATCCGACAGCGGCAATCTGATGATCGAGGTGCGCACGCCTCCGTCTTCCTCGGTCGAATATGCGCGCCTCAAGATGGAGCGCGCTGCTGAGCTGGCACGCAGCATTGCGGAAACCAAGGAAACCAACAGCAACATCTCGGCCAGTGGCGGGCGCATCTACGTCGACATTGGCAAGCGCCACACGCGCGTTCGCAGCGCCAAACAAATTGCCGCCGAGTTGCGCGAAAAGATTCGTACGCTGGTCGGAGCGGAGTACACCGTGCTGGACGACCTCAACAACGGCGCGCGCAAGCCGGTCCAGATCGACTTCACAGGCCCTGATTCGCGCAAGCTGCTGGAGATCACCAGCGCCTTTATGGACAAGTTGCGTCGCGTACCCGGCGCGGTTGATGTCGGTCTGTCGCAGCAAGACCCGAAGAAGGAACTCAAGATTGAACTGAACCGCGGGCTTGCCAACTCCATGGGCATCTCGGCCAATGATGCAGCGCAGGCCCTGCGTGTGGCCTTTGCCGGCATTGAGGTTGGCGACTGGGTTGACCCGACTGGCGAAACGCGTGACGTGGCGGTGCGTCTGCACCCGGACGACCGGGTCAGCAAGGAAAGCATTGAGCGCCTGCCGATTGCCGTGGCCGGAACCAACCTGATGGTGCCGCTGGACCAGATTGCCACCATCACCATGGGCAAGGGCCCGTCGGGCATCGAACATGCCAATGGCAAGCGCAACGTCACCGTGTCGGCCAACGTGCAGGGGCGCTCCAATGGCGAGGTTACCGAAGACGCCGAGAAGTTGGCCAAGTCGTTTGACTATCCACCCGGCTACGGACAGTCGCTCGGCGGCGCCGGGCAGGACCAGAAGGAACTCTTTACCGAAATGCTGATTGCGCTGCTGTCGGGCATTGGCCTGATGTACCTGATTCTGGTGATGCAGTTTGGCTCGTTCACCGCACCGCTCGCAGTGATGCTGTCACTGCCACTGTCCCTCATCGGTGTCGTGCTGGCGTTGCTGATCACCGGCGGCACCCTCAACCTGATGAGCTTCATTGGCGTCATCATGCTGATGGGCCTGGTGGCCAAGAATGCCATCCTGTTGCTGGATGCGACGCGCAAGCGCGAAGCCGAGGGCGTGGACCGCGAAGATGCCTTAATGCACGCTGGCAGAGTCCGGTTGCGGCCCATTCTGATGACCACGTTTGCCCTGATTGCCGGCATGCTACCGGTGGCCATTGGGTTGGGCGAGGGCGGCGAGTTTTACCAGCCATTGGCGGTGGCCATCATCGGCGGAACCATTACATCGACCTTGCTGACCTTGCTGGTGGTTCCGACCTTTTACGACAGCATCGAGATCACCCGTGACCGCGTGATTGCCAAGTTTCAGCGACGCACACAACAGCGCAATGCCTTCCTGGCCTTTGTGCTGACGTTTCTGGAGGCGCTGCTGGCCTTGCTCTTGCTGCGATCGGTCTACCGGTCAGCGAAATACGTTTGGCGCCTGGCGACGTAGCTCGCCCTTCCTTCAAGCACTGCATTGCTCTTGGCAGTGCTACGGTGCTCGAAGCGCGCCGGTGGACATCCCGACCGCCATTCTCGCCAGCACGAATTCCGCTACGGGGGTGATTCGGGCAAGTCTTGGGTTTAGAATCCTTTAAATCGTTTCATAAATCGTTTCAATTATGTTTAAGAAGGATAGATTGTCTCTCCATAAAACTTCAATTTTATTGGTTCTTTAATCGTTTCATTATTATGACGTCGGATATCCTGGGTATACTTCGCACTTGGCACAGAATGCCGGCCGGCGAGCTGTTGACGCGGGCACAGGTCAGCCGTGCGACCCTCATGCGCACGGTACGCTCGCTGGGGCAACAACTGGTGGCACGCGGGCGGGCGCGTCGAAGAGCGTATGCGGCGCGACGTGCGATCCGAGGTATGGACTGGTCGATTCCGCTATTTCAGGTTGACTCGGACGGGCGCGGCACGCAGATTGCCAACGTCGACCCCATTTATCCAAGCGGCTGTGCCCTCGACTTTATGGCACCTTTTGACTGGCCACTTCCAGACGCCATGCGCGATGGCTGGTTTGAGGGTCTTCCCTATCCGCTCGACGATATGCGGCCGCAGGGCTTTTTGGGTCGACATTTTGCTCGTCACCATGCGAGCCTTCTACAGGTTGAAGAGGACCCCAGGCAATGGTCGGAGGACGATGTCTTGTACGCTTCATCACTCTTGGGCGCTGATTTGCCGGGCAACTTGATTCTGGGCGAGGCTGCCTATCGCCGCTTCCTGACTGATGTGCACGCGGCGCCGACATTTTTGGACGATACGCAGCGTGTGGATGCCTATCTTGAGAAGGCGCTGGACGCGATGAACTTTGGTGTGGCGGACTCATCAGCCGGCGGCGAGTTTCCAAAGTTCACGGCCAGACGACTCATCGATGGCAGACGGGCTCACGTGATCGTCAAGTTCTCTGGCGCTGATACCTCGCCGGGGACGCAGCGCTGGTCAGACTTGCTGGTCTGCGAGCACTTGGCGCTTCGCGTTCTCACAGAGCAATTGGGCATCGAGACGTCTGTGAGCGCCATCCACCAAGCCGGAGGGCGAACCTTTCTGGAGGTGCAGCGATTTGATCGCCATGGTGCGTTCGGGCGTTCGGCTGTGTGTTCATGGGCCGCCTTGAATGCGGCCCTGGTCGGGCTCCCGGGAAAGCCCTGGATCGCCGGTGCGGCATCATTGCGCGCCCAGGGCTTGATCGATGTGGCTATTGAACAAACCATCCAGCGCATCTGGCACTTCGGGCAGATGATAGCCAACGCCGACATGCACGACGGCAACCTGGCCTTTCGGCCCGGCCTTAAATTGGCGCCGGTGTATGACATGTTGCCCATGCTCTATGCGCCAGTGCGGGGCGTGGAGCTGCCAGACAGGGTCTTTGCACCCAAGCTACCGTTGCCGGGAGAAATCACCTCCTGGCTTGATGCTGCACGCACGGCGTTGGCGTTCTGGAGTGCGGCGACGGATGACGCCCGTATCAGCGACGGTTTTCGGCAGACCTGCGCAGAGAACATGGAAGTAGTGAGGGTGCTCATAGGGCACGGCACCGTTTCTGCTCATTGAGCGAGTTGGCCCGACAGGGCATCGACGTACAGGCTCGCAAACCCGGCAAGTCCGCGCGCTTGAAATTTCCCGCAGAACGTCTACTATTTACCCCTGAACCTTGAGAAGTTGGGGGTGCTATGCGAACCAAGGC
>CAYHDD010000273.1:0-4970 GCA_964355195.1 uncultured Rhodoferax sp.
CTCCACTGGTAAGTGATGGCGCCAGTGCCGCTGGACGGAATGCCGTCAATGTCAGCCAGGGTGTTGCCCGCTGTCAAGGTCTTGCCCTGTTCGGCTGTGCCGGTGATGGTGACGGTGCCACTTGGCGCGTCGTTGACGTTGGCGACAGCGCCGGTGGCGCTAGAACTGATCGACTCCACTGTCGCGTGGCCATCGCTGTAGCTGGCAGTGACTGTGATCGTCTTGCCGACCTGCGTCTCCGTCAGCACCAGCGTGTCGGCCGTTGCGCCACTGATGGCAACTCCGGCTGCACTCCACTGGTAAGTGATGGCACCCGTGCCGCTGGCGGGAATGCCATCAATGTCAGCCAGCGTGTTGCCGGCTGTCAAGGTCTTACCCTGCTCGGCTATGCCGCTGATCGTTACCAATCCTGTGGGGGTGTCGTTGACGTTGAGTACCGCCGTTGTAGCGCTGGAGCTTACTGACTCCACTGTCGCGTGGCCATCGCTGTAGCTGGCAATTACGGTGATGGCTTTACCGACCTGAGCTTCGGTGAGAACCAGCGTGTCAACAGTTGCTCCACTGATGGCAACCCCGGCCGCGCTCCACTGGTAAGTGATGGCGCCAGTGCCGCTGGACGGAATGCCGTCAATGTCAGCCAGGGTGTTGCCCGCTGTCAAGGTCTTGCCCTGCTCGGCTGTGCCGCTGATGCTCACCGTGCCGGTAGGTGCATCGTTGACCGCCGTTACAGCAATTCCTACAGTGGCGACTGGCGACTCCACCAACCCATCATTGACCTTGAAGCTAAAACCATCAGTGCCGTTGTAATTGGCTACTGGCGTATAGGTATAGCCACCCGTGTTAGCGTCAATCGTGATTGTGCCGTGCGCCGGGTCGACGACCTTCGCAAAAGTCAGTGTATTGCCGTCCACATCGGTACCTGCCAGGGTGCCCGTTACAGCGGTGTCCTCAGGCGTGCTGAATGTTGTCGACGTCGCGACCGGTGCATCGTTCACATTGGCCACTTGCCCGGCCAGCACATCCACAAAATGGCTGATTGAGTCGGCCGTATCAATTGCCGTGACCCCTCCTAAAGCCCTGGGTCTAAGCGCCACATCGAAACTATTCAACTCGCCACTAACTAGCAACTGGACGCGCAACGCATTCCCGTCGGAATCAGCCATCGGATTGGCGACATCAAAGTTGGCGATGAGGGCAATCTTTCCGGTGGCTGCACTGCCGGACAAGTTATCAACAACCAAACTCCAGACGTTGGACTCCTGTCCACCAGGCATTACAAACTTTGCACTTGTCACCGCCGAGTCTGTGACAGAGCTAACAGCGTAGTCCAGGTCAATCAAAGCCGTCTGTATCTGTGATCCACCAACCGTGGCGGCATCGAAACTCAGATTGAAACCGACCGTCGTCGAATGCAAGGCGATGTCTTTGGTCAGGGTCAAATTCCCGATCTGAACAAAGCCCGGCAGATCGCCACCCGAAGCGCTGATGAAAGTAGAGGTGCCGCCTAAAGCATCGGTGGTGATGGCCAACACGCGGACGAACTTACCCACCTGGCTCTGGTCACTTGCAATGCCAAAGCTTGAGTTCGTTGCTCCGCTGACATTGCTCCAAGCGGCGCGACCGTTATCGGACACCTGCCATTGCCACGCAGTCGTGGTAGCGCCATCTGGATCGCTCACATTGCTGAGGTTGGCAGTGAGCGTGCCGCCCTCCTGCACTTGGCCGCTCACCTGCAGCACGCCGCTTGCGGCATCGTCCAGGTTGACCACGGCAGTTGTAGCGTTGCTGGTCACGCTTTCCAGGGCACCAAAGCCGTCCGTATACCTTGCCACAACCGTAATGATTTTGCCGATCTGTGCCTGGCCCAAAAGCAATGCATTGCGGGTGGCGCCACTGATATCCGATCCATCCGCCTGCCACTGGTAGCGAATACTGCCCAGCCCGTCCGCATCAGTCAATGTGTTCGATGCGATCAAAACCTTGCCCTGAGTGGCAGTACCTGTGATGCTGACGCTACCCACTGGTGAATCATTCACATTGGCGATGATCTGACCGGTGCTTGTGAAAGCGGTGCTACCGCCAAGGATGTCCGTGGTGGTTGCAACCACACGCACTACCTTGCCCACCATAGACTGATCGGCCGCAATATCCAGCGTGGCGCTGGTCTGGCTGGCGAGATTGCTCCAAGCAGCACCGATGCGTTCCTGCCAATGAAATGTGCTTGCTGTGATGGCGCCATCCGCGTCGCTCACAGCAGTCATCGAGGCCAGCAGCGCCCCGCCTTCTTGTGCGATCCCGGTAACGCTCAGTACGCCGGCGGCGGCATCGTCAACATTAGCTACCGCAGCGCTGGCGCTGCTGGCGACTGACTCGACCACGCCGTAGTTGTCGGTGTAGCGGGCTTGGACGGAAAACGCTTTGCCAACGTCCGCTTGTGCCAACGTCAAGGCGTTAGTCGCTGCGCCATAGATGGCCGCGCCGTCGGCCAGCCATTGGTAGGCCACCGTGCCAAAGCCGTCGGGGTCGGCCACCACGGCCGTCAGGGTTTGGCCCTGGGCGGCTGTGCCGGTAATGGCAACACTGCCGGGGTCGTTCATGGGGGTAATATTCACCGTGGTGCTGCCGGTGGCCGAGAGTGCGCCGCCGGTGCCCTGTGCTCCGGTGTTGCCGTCGCTGAAAGTCCAGGCGATTTGGACGCTGGCAGGTGGGGCATCGCTGGTGTTGGTGTAGGCGATGCTGCTGAGAGTCTGATCGACCAGTGCCTGGGTGGCTCCTGAGCCAAATGTGAGTTGCAAACGACCGCCGGCATTGGCCGTGACTTGTCCCACCACGGTGCCGTCAATAGCAAAGTCACCGCCCTGATTCAGAGTCGATGTACCGACTCCAGTAAGAACGAAAAATACATCCTCTGCGCTCACGCCGCCCTGACGGCCCAAACTGAAGTTAGCGCCTGCGTAATTACCAGCGGCTACCAACTCGGCATCAAGCACGTGCACTGAGCTGTCAAGCAAGGTGGCCGTGCCGTTTTCGGTGTAGCTGGCATTGCCATTCACGGCATTCGCGGTGTCACTGAAGTTGCTGTCCAGGCTACCGTCCACGTTCAATCGAATGAGGCTGAACGAGTTTGAGCTAAACCCAGCCAACACAATCTTGCCGTCACCCTGGAGACGAAGACCGTACCCCACATCGTTGCTACTGCCGACCGGGATGATGACCTTGCCATCACCATCGAAGTTCATGTCAAGGCTGCCGTCGGCGTTTAAGCGGATCAGACTGAAATCAAAGTTACCAGTACCGCCAATGCTGTAGCCAGCCAGCAATATTTTCCCGTCACTTTGTAGTACAACGCTTTGAGCTCGATCATCCCCTGAGCCCACCGGAATTATGGCCTTGCCATCTCCATCAAAGCTGGCATCCAGACTCCCATCGGACTTCAGACGGATGATGCTGAAGTCATCGTCAACGCCATTGGAGCTATAGCCAGCCACCAAAATCTTACCGTCGCTCTGGAGCGTGACGCTTTGACCTTGATCGTTGTTACTACCCACAGGGAAGATCGCCTTGCCGTCACCATCAAAGCTGATATCAAGGCTGCCGTTTGCATTCAGTCTAATTACGCTGAAATCATCATCGATGCCGTTGGAACTGAAACCCGCCAAAACGATCTTGCCGTCGTTCTGGAGAATGACACTTTGTCCCTGGGCGCTTCCACTCGGAATGATGACCTTGCCGTCACCATCAAAGCTGCCGTCCAGACTGCCGTTGGCATTCAGACGAATAAGGGTATAGCCAGTGTAAAGACTATAACCACCGAGTACTATCTTGCCGTCGCTTTCAAGCGTGACGCTGTAGCCGTAGTCATCGTAGATACCGACTGGTACAGAAGCGATACCATCACCATCAAAGCTGGTGTCTAGACTGCCATCTGTATTCAGTCGGATCAGGCAGAAATCATAATTCTTAGTCCAGCCATAGCCACCTAGAACAATCTTGCCATCGCTTTGGAGAGCGATGCTTTCGACGAGCACTTGACTTTGACCAGTTAGTATGTTTGACCACCCATAGCCGTAGGAGCCAAAACTTGTGTCGAGGCTGCCATCAACGTTCAACCGAATCACGGTGGAAAGTCCTCCCCCAGCCGAACCAGCCAGGACGATCTTGCCATCGCTCTGGATTGCGGCATCACCGCCAACGTCTCTATACGAGCCTAGACCAATGATTTTCTTTCCACCGTTGGGTGAAGCAAAACTCGGCGCGGTATTCACCCCCAACACCCCCACATCCGCTGTCACGTTCAGCGCCGCCGCATCCACTTGCCCTACCGATGCCTCCAGCACCCAATCCCCACCCAACGTCGCCGCGCCGGTCGAATCAACCGATGCCGCCACATCTGCCCCAGTGATCTGAGCCAGTGAGGCAATGAACTGCGCCCCCACATCACCCTGCGCCACGTTGCAGCCATAGAGCAGGATGTCGCCGGTTGAGCTGAGTGCACTGCCGATGCTGGCAAACTGATCTTCGTACTCTGCGAGATTGCTGCCACCGAGCAGCGTGCTGCCAAGATAGAGTGCTCCTGGTGAGCCATGCGAGACGATCTGGATCGAGTCCAGCGCACTGAAGCCCGTCAGAGCCGCCTGCATCTGTTGCACGCCATCTGAGTTGGCGTTGAGCACCAACCAGACGGTGTCGGCGCTCAGGCCGGCGACCAAAGTTTGATAGTCGGTGACACGACTATCGATGAAAACGATATTCTTCGACACGCTGTTCTCTCCCTTGACAGGGCATCGCAAACGCTGAGATGCCCTCTTTCACTCACCAACGAGCGCTATCTGTGCCAGAAGTGGGTTCTCTGGCTTTCTTTTATGTGTTTATCCAACGATCCCGAACTGCGAAGCGGTCAATCCGGGCTGACTGGCCACCAGCGTGGCAATGTAGGTGGGCTGCGTCACATCCAGATCCAGCGCTCCCGC
>CAYHDD010000274.1:0-4948 GCA_964355195.1 uncultured Rhodoferax sp.
CTGTGCCAATTCAATCAAGGTTGCCAACGGTAGCTTGGGGGACATGGTGTTTTCTCCTGAGTTGGCAGTCGGTGCTGCTAGTCACTAAACAAGGCGTGCAGCTGACCGGAAGCGGCGCCGTAGTTGACGCGTTCCGTCATGGCTTGCTGCAGGTAGGCCTCAATTTTTGGATAGAGCGCCACCGCCTGATCGAGCTGTGCGTCGTGGCCGGGGGCATAGGCGCCGACACTGATCAGGTCGTGGCTGCGCTGGTAGCGCGAGAGCATTTGCTTGAAGCGGCTCACCAACTTGAACTCCGAGGGTTCAATCAGCGCCGTCATGGCACGGCTGATCGAGGCCTCGATGTCGATGGCCGGATAGTGACCCGCTTCGGCCAGACTGCGCGACAGCACCACGTGGCCGTCCAGAATGGCGCGCGCGGCGTCGGCAATCGGGTCCTGCATATCGTCGCCCTCGGTCAGCACCGTGTAGAACGCCGTGATGGAGCCACCATGTCCGTCGGCATCGCGTGCCCCGTTGCCAGCGCGCTCCACCAGGGCAGGCAGCTTTGCAAAAACGGAGGGCGGATAACCTTTTGTAGCCGGCGGTTCCCCCACAGCCAGGGCGATTTCGCGCTGCGCCATTGCATAGCGTGTCAGCGAATCCATGATCAGCAGCACGTCCTTGCCCAGATCGCGAAAATACTCGGCCAGGCAGGTGGCGTAAGCCGCACCCTGCAAACGCATCAGGGGCGAACTGTCAGCCGGCGCTGCCACCACCACGGCGCGTGCCATGCCCTGCGTCCCCAGCGTGTTGTCGATGAAGTCCTTGACCTCGCGGCCACGCTCACCAATCAGGCCGACGACAATCACGTCAGCGCTGGTGTAGCGGGCCATCATGCCGAGCAGCACGCTCTTGCCAACGCCGGATCCTGCGAACAAACCCATGCGCTGGCCGCGCCCGACCGTCAGCAGGCCATTGATGGCGCGCACGCCGACATCGAGCACGCTGTCGATCGGCGCCCGACTCAGCGGATTGACCGGTGCTGCGGTGAGTGCGACCTCGCGGGCGAATTTGAGTGGCCCCAAAGCATCGAGGGGCCGCCCCGCTGCATCGACAACCCGGCCCAGCATGCCCTCGCCAACCGGCAGACGCTTGGTTCTTGGACCACGGTTGCCGTCGTGTCCCGGTGCGGATTCAGGCGCGTAGACGCGTGCCCCTGGCAGCAATCCGTCTACTTCGCTTTGCGGCATCAGAAAGATGCGGTCCCCTGCGAAACCGACCACCTCGGCTTCGGCTGTTTGTTGCGGATAGCCTGGTGGGAGCTCGATCAAACAGTCGCTGCCCACCGGCAGGCGCAGACCGACCGCTTCGAGCACCAGACCGACGGCGCGTGTCAGTCGGCCGCAGACGCGCACCGGGACGCTGAGGGCGACATTGCTCTGCGCTTGGCGCACCCGAGTTTGCCAGGCTTGCAGATGCGGGTTCTGGGACCGGGGACAGGCAATCTCAACCATGCGTATCCTCCCTGGGAGCCTCTGCGTCGCGCTGGAAGGCGGCTTCAACGCGCTTCCAGCGCGTTTCCAGCGTGGCGTCCAGGGCGCCGCCGGCAGCGTGCACGCGGCAACCACCGCGCTGAATCGAAAGGTCGGTGCGTATACGCCAACCCGCCGCCTGCAAATCGTCAGCCAGATGCTGCTGCACCAGCGCCGCATCATCGACGTGCATCAGAAGCCGTGGCGTACCGTTGAGCGTCGGCTCCATGCGCAGCAATTCGCGCACCAGTGTCAGGATGTGTTGCGGGTTGGTTGTCAGCGCCTCGCGCACCATCTGGCGCGCAATTTCGAGCGCCAACGTCATCAAGTCGTCGGCTACCTCGTGATCGGCGGCATGCATGGCGCTCGGCAGCGCCAGCAACAAGGTCTTGAGCGACTGCAAATCCTGCTGGGCCAGCAGCATGGCAGCGGCATGACCTTCGGCTTGGCCTTTGGCATAGCCTTCCTGATAGCCCTCGGCGTGTCCGGTCTGCCGAGCCTCAAAGCGCAACCGGGCAAGTTCTGTTTCATCGACCAGGCTGGCCCCGGTGTGGTCCGCAGACCGGCGCGCGAGATCTGCGATGTTGGCGCTGGTGAAGACTGGCTGCGCTTCAATGGAGTTCATCTCCCAGCGCTGCCATGCGCTCATGAGTTCCGGTGGTACGCCTTGTATCGGCTTGGCGGCACGCTTGTCAGACATAAGCATCCTGGCCTGAGCCGCCGGCCGTGATCTCGCCAGCATCGGTCAGACGGCGCACGATCAGCAGAATGTTCTTTTGTTCTGCCTCGACCTGAGAGACCCGCACCGGGCCACGCATTTCCAGGTCCTCCCGCAGGGCCTCCGCGGCGCGCTGGGACATGTTTTTGAGGAACTTGTCGCGCATCTCTTGCGGCGAGCCCTTCAAAGCAATGATCAGCGATTCTGATTCGATTTCCTTCAGCAGCAACTGGATGCTCTTGTCTTCGAGGTCGAGCAGGTTCTCGAACAGGAACATCTGGTCGAGTATCTTTTGCGCCAGAGTTTCGTCGAGTTCACGCACGTGCTTGATCAGTGCCTCTTCGTGCGTGCTGCTCATCTGGTTGGCGATTTCGGCCGCTGCGCGCACACCGCCCAGGCCGACGTGCTGCACACCTTCACCTGACAACATTTCGGTCAGTACGTCAGTCAATTCCTTGAGCGCAGCGGGTTGCACGCCGCCGAAAGTTGCAACACGCAACACGACGTCGCAGCGGGTTCGCTCCGAAAGGTGCTCCAGGACGCCTGCGGCCTTGGCGCGATCCATGTGCACCAGCATCGTCGCAATGATCTGCGGGTGCTCGTCACGGATCAGCTCGGCCACGTCGCCGGCAGCCAGAAGATTCAGGCGTTCGATGCCGTTGGTTGCCTCGCTGGCCCGGGAAAAGTTCTCCAGCATTTCTGCCGCGCGGTCCGTGCCGAGTGCCTTCTGCAAGACGCCGCGCAGATAGCTAGTCGAATCCATATGCATCGCGGAGTACTGCTCGCTCTCCAAGCGAAACTCTTCCATCACGTTGGTGACTTCGTTGTGCTTCACATTCTGCAGCTTGGCGATCGCCTCGCCAAGGACATGAACAGCCGTTTCCGACAGATGCTGCAGGACGGTGCCAGCACCTTCTTCACCGAGCGACATCAGCAGGATGGCGCTTCTTCTGACGCCTTCATCCATCTTTCTTGTCCATCCAGCTCTTCACCAGCATGGCCACCATCTGCGGGCCTTTGACGGCCGCTTCCTGCGCGTATTGCAGGTTCTCCTGATGGCGCGTGAGATGGGCCGATTCGCCCCTGGCCGGGGTCGATGCCGATGCAAGCGTCTCGCCCGGCGATCCATCGGTTGGCTCGGTCGGTGCATGTGCATATGCATGAGCGGTGGGTTGTAGGACTTTGCGCAACAACGGCCGCAAGACGCCAAACAAGATATACAGGCCCAGCAGACCGATCAGCGAGTTCTTGCCAACTTCCTTTGCCAGTTCGATCGTGTCAGCTTGTTTCCACCATGGCAATACCGGCGGCTCGACGACGACCTCGGACGCAAACGGACTGTTCACCACGTTGACCGAGTCGCCGCGATCGGCGTTGAAGCCCATGGTCTCCTTGACCAGGTTCTTCATCTTCTCCAGATCTGTTGCCGACAAGGCCTGTGCCTCAGGCTTGCCCTGGGCGTTCAACGCGCTTCGGTAGTTGACAAGCACCGCCACCGACAGCCGCTTGATGGCACCAGCGCCTTGCTGCACATGGCGAATCGAGTGGTCGAGTTCATAGTTGGTGGTGCCATCCTTGCGCGCGTTGATCGAGCTGGCGCCGCCAGCGGCTGGCACGGTGCTGCTCGCATCGGTGTTGGTTTTGGCTGCCAGCGGGGTCGCAGCCGCACCCTTTTGCTGCCCCTGGCTGGCCGCGGCCAAGGGTGCCGTCGGTGCGACCGGGGCCTGATTGCTGAGGGCGCCTGGCACACCACCTGGGCCGTTGGTGCCTTGTTGGCCAGACTCGCTGATCTGCTGACTTCGAATCGCTGCACTGCCAGGGTCATTGTTGGGGCGGAACTTCTCGTGGGTGTTCTCGACAACCGAAAAGTCGATGTCGGCCGACACCTGGGCGTGTATGTTGCCGACGCCCACCATGGGCTGCAAAATGGCTTCGATGCGGCGGATGAAGCCCTGTTCGATTCCCTGCGCATACTTCAGCTGGCTGGTATCAAGGCCGCGTGCCTCGGCGTTTGCCGCTGACAAGAGGTTGCCGGTCTGATCGACGACCGTGATACTTTTGGCTGAAAGCTCCGGCACGCTGCTCGAAATCAGGTGTACCACGGCGCTGATCTGCCCCTCGTCTATGGTCCGACCCCGATGCAGGGTCAGCACCACCGAGGCGCTCGGTTTCTTCTGGTCGCGCACAAACAGTGAGGCCTTGGGCAGGGCCAGGTGCACACGTGCCGAACTGACCGCAGCGATGGAGTTGATTGAGCGTGCCAGCTCGCCCTCGAGGGCGCGCTGGTAGTTGATCTGCTCGGCAAACTGGCTGGTGCCGAACTTCTGGTTATCCAGCAGCTCGAACCCGACGGTGCCGCCCTTGGGTAAACCCTGGGCTGCCAGCCGCAGGCGCGCCTCCGGCACCTTGTTGGACGCCACCAGCAGGGCGCCGCCACCTTCGGAGAACTTGTACGGAATGTTCATCTGCTGCAGCGAGGCGATGATGGCGCCACCGTCGCGGTCCGACAAGTTGCTGTAGAGAACACCGTAATCCGGGGAGCGGCTCCAAAGCCATAGCGCCGCCAGGCCTGCCACCATCGCAGAGGCTACGATCATCATCTGCAAGCGCGGGTTGCTGCGCCATTGATCTGACATGGACGGGGAGGTGACGACAGCATCCGGACTCATGCGGATGATTGTGTAAGGACTGGGCGCTGGCTGATCTGCCGAACAAC
>CAYHDD010000275.1:0-4939 GCA_964355195.1 uncultured Rhodoferax sp.
AGATCTGCTCGAAGATGGCTTGCGGACGCGGGTTCAAATCCCGCCAGCTCCACCACTACCCTCTGGTAAAGAGTCTCTCTTTACCTTTGAACAACCCCGTTGGGCCCCAAGCCTGGCGGGGTTTTTCACTTTTTCTTGCGGACTTGGCGTTCACCCATGCCGCCCAAATTCTTCCAATTTCGGCCCTTTCTCGCTCTCTGTTCTCTACTTCTTGCGAACGGTTGAAGTCATAAGTCCACAACATGGCACCTTTCAAAATCAAAGACTTAGCGACTTTTTAGGACAGCTAGTTTTGTTGAGCATCGATCGAGTGCTGTGTGGCGTGGAGAAAGGAGATTTACGAAAGTCTGCGCAGGCGGCTTCATACTTCACGGTGCATCAGCTGGCCTGACTATGCGCTGGCGCTGCTCTGGCCAGCACAGTGGCGTGTCGATCGCAAGGTCGAACAGCGACACCGTATCCGGCAGTGTCGTGTCCAAAATCGCAGCCTGGATATCCGGTGCCAATGTAGTCAGGTTGACCATCCGGCTGACGTAGCTACGATCAACGTTTTCCATCTTGGCGATGGCGGCCAAGTTGGCGACCTTGCCACTTTCAATCATTCGAAGCCACCTGTGGCCCCGTACCAACGCAATCTGTAAGGCTGTGGGCGCGGCGTTGCCACTCACAGTTGCCGATATCCCTTGCGGCACTTCGACTTGGCAGCGTGCGCTGAGTCGGCGAATTTTGATTGGAATGGACACGGACACGGCACCATCCAGTGAACGAATCATGAATGGGTCGCCAGTCATCTCCAGCGTGATTGTTTTCATGCCAGTGCTCCTGCCCGTTTTTCTGATTTCACTACTCGCGCGCTTGCGGGATTCCGAATGACGTCAAGCGCCAAATTTTCAACGCCGTTCGGGTGCATTCGGACAAGCAACTCGTTGGGCGAGATGATGACCCGTTCAACAAGCAACTCGACAATGCGGTGCTGCTCCAATGGGAAAAGCTGGTCCCAAACCAGATCAATGCGATTCATGGCCACAGTCACCTGCATCTCGGTCATGGCCTGCGTGGACTTGTCCTTCCGCTTGCAAATTTCTCGCCAGACCTGCGTAACCACCTCCGGTGATGCCAGGATGCCGCGAACCTGCGCCATCACGGCTTGCTCCAGCTCACCGGCCGGAAGCATCTTGACGCCGGACGCACCTTGCCCCTCCTTTATGTCGCGCGTGGACATGTAGTACCGGTATAGCCGCCCGCCATTGCCTTTGGTTGAATGTGGCGTCATGGCGCGGCCGTCAGAGGTATAGATCAATCCCTTGAGCAATGCCGGGCGTTCCGTGCGAACCTGGCCTTTCTTGGCACCGTGAGGTTTGGAGGCCAGCGTCGCCTGGACCAACTCCCACTGACCGCGCGTGATGATGGCCTCGTGCTCGCCCGGGTAGGCAACCCCTTTGTGGCGAATGTCCCCGGCATAAATCGGATTGTTCAGAATTTTGTACAGAGCCCCCTTGTCGATCAACTTGCCAACGCGGTCCTTGCCCGTCTGGGAAACCCATGATTTGGACGTGACCCCCTCCATGCGCAGTTGCTGCACCAGCATGGTGGTTGAACCCACCTTTGGATAGTCAGTGAACATGCGCTTGACGATGGCGGCCTCAGCGGGGTTGATCACCAACTTGCGGTTGACAACGTCATAACCCAGTGAAGGAACGCCGCCTACCCACATGCCTTTTCGTTTGCTGGCGGCAATTTTGTCGCGGATGCGCTCGCCGGTGACCTCGCGCTCGAACTGCGCAAAGGAGAGCAGCACGTTGAGCATGAGTCGACCCATGGACGTGGTGGTGTTGAACTGCTGGGTGACGGACACGAATGAGACACCCTGGCGCTCAAACACTTCGACCATTTTGGAGAAGTCGGCCAGGCTGCGGGTGAGGCGGTCAATTTTGTAGACCACCACGATGTCAACTTTGCCCAACTCGATGTCTTTCATGAGCCGTTTGAGGCCCGGGCGTTCCATGTTCCCGCCAGAAAAGGCTGGGTCGTCATAGTCGTCTGCTACCGGAATCCAGCCCTCGGCGCGCTGGCTGGCCACATAAGCATGTCCGGCATCCCGTTGCGCATCAATTGAGTTGTACTCCTGGTCAAGCCCTTCCTCACTGGACTTGCGGGTGTAAACCGCGCAACGCTGGCGCTTCTTGGTGGTTCCTTCCGGCGCGCTCATTTGGCTACTCCCTTGGCTGCTTTGTGACGCAGACCGAAAAATGCGGGTCCTGACCAGCGGGTGCCGGAGATCTCGTTGGAAATGGCGGTCAGACTGCGGTATGCCTTGCCCATGTATTCGAACTGCCCATCTGGCATGGTGACAACACGATGAACGGTCCCTGCGAATTCCCTGGTCAGCATCGTGCCGGGTACCAACTTGACGACTTCACCACGGCCCGCCTTCAACCTTGGCTTGGTCCTGTCGATCAGTTGGTCAATGCGCGCCTTGTTCCTCTCAAGAAGGCCAGGATTGTGCTGCGCATATTCGATTTCTTGCAGGCGATAAGCAATGCGTCGCTCCAGGTACTTCCGGTTGTGTGTGGGCATGGGGCTGGCGAATAGCTGTTTCCAAAGTGCCTTGATGTCTTCAAACTTGGTGTCGGGCAAGCGCGCAATGCGGCCGATTACCTCTGACTGTGCGGGTGGTGTGCTCATTCAAACTCCTTTTTTTGAGCCAGCAGGGTTGCCCGTATTTCCATGCGGACTCGTGATGCGGGGTTTGTATGAACGCGCTGTGCAGGGGAAAAGCCAAGTTCTTTTTTCTTCTCTACCGCGACTGGTGGTGGCGTGTCAGTTCGCAAGCGGATGAGACCCAATGCCAAGATGGACGCGACTTCCTCGCGACGTTCTTGCATGGTCATGTGATGGGGATCAATTACGTTTAAGGTGGTCATGGTGGTCGGTCGGATGAAACAAAATGCTTGATGAGAATTTTGTTTTTCGCGCACCACCAAATGCATCGCAATATTGACAAGCGTTGCGAACGATTGCGGGTGTTTTCCAAATGCCAGCCAATCGCAGCCGCTGACATGGGACTTTGACCGTCATCGCTGGACCGTGGTGACCGGCGTGCTGGCCAGTCCGGTTTGGATTCGACCGCATCTGCACCTCAACTGCTGTCAACTGGATATTTCTGCCGAATGTCATCTCGATGTTTTGCTGTATAAAAAAACAGTCATAATAATGGCGTCGAAATTCCCCTCATGCACTGATTTGCGTCGTGTTTCTGGGCAACGGTTCTTGGCCCAACCGATTTAACGCGGCCTTAACAATGGGGAGAGAAAAACAATGAAAGTCTTCGCTTCAAAGCAGTTTTTGCTGCTGATTTCAGCGCCAACGTTGCGTGCGTACACCGAGGCGCACGTTCTGTATCCGAGGCTGGCGGTCGATTGGGCGGTGGCGCCCGAGACGTTTGCCGTTGCGATTCACGATGCAGTCGAGGTGGTGGATGCAGCGATTGCTGCTGTGCCAGATCCAGCCGTACGCAAGGCGATGGAGGCGGACCTATCACATTGGCATGACGATTTGCGCCGAGCCCACCTTTTGGGCAATCGCCTTGCAATTCAGGAATTGCGCAGTGCCATTGCCGACGATCGCGTTGCATTGATCGCCATTACGGACCTGCCTGATACCGAAATCCCCCTGTGGATGCTAGCGAATCGGGATGCGGCGTTTCGCAATGTCGAGTTGTACCTGGCGTTTCAGGCAAAGTCCAATGGCAAATACTGGAAGAAGCATGCCATTCAGCCCGGTTTGACCCCAACCCGTGATCGCGCTGACCTTGAAGCTTTCAGTGCCGAGGTGAGCAAGCTTTACCAGAAGGTGGGCGGCGGCAAGAGCTCCCATGTCGAAGTTATCGAGCGTGCCGCTGATGGCAGCATTCAGTTGGCCATCTATGTGGAAGGCCCCATCACCGCGCTGACGCATTTTTCGGAAAAAGCGTTCACCAGAATCACGACCCGCATGGCGCTGGAAACAGCAATCGTGTACCACCCAACGACCGGGCAGATCGAGACCATTGTCAAAGGCGGAGCCAAGAACCACGCCGCCGTGCTGCAGCTATTTGGCACCCACATCGTCAAGCAGGTAATTACCCCGGAGGAAATTCAGAAGAAGCGCTTCAACCTCAATGCCTTGAGGGACGGCTTGCTGGAGCCCAGGGACGACTGGTCAACGCATGGTGTGGAAAAGGTCCGATTGCGCCGCGCCACGTTCAGCCCCAACGGCGTGACGGGTGTAAATTTTCAGGTTGAGGCGTCCCCACAGGAAGACCAGGACGATGCCATTGCCTTGGCCTTGAAGACGCTCAAATTTGAACGGACCTTTGCAGCATCATTCAACATGACCGGTGCCAGCGTGATTGTGTATATGGAGACACCGCCAGACGGGAAGGCTCCGCATTTCAGCTTCGATCTGTACTCATCTGGATCATCGACCATCAAGAACCTGTCCGAAAAAAATCAACCGATCGCCAATGCCGTGCTGACCGCGTTGGATGTGATTGACTGACTGGAAAACGGATGAGTCAATCGCAAATTGATGCCACTGGGCTGATCTGCCAGCTTCTTGAAAAAGACAAGGCAGAAATTGATGGCCAGACGCTGCAGTCCGGTGCCAACAGGGATGCGGCCCACCATATCCTGCGTGAACGGCTGCTGGTGTTGGGTAAACCCAAGGACTGGGTTACTTGTCCGGAGTGCGGGATCGAGCTGGCGCAGGTTGTCCGTGACATCGGCGTCGACAAAGTTGCGCTGCGATGTCCGCAGTGCCAGGACGTCTCTGCCGCAAGGCACCTCACTGCCACGCACAAGGTCTCGTTATCCAAGTTCACTCAGTCGCTGATGGTTGGGCTGGAAATGAAGGCCAACAGTCAGTACATGATCAGGGACGATCAGATCTGGCGCCTTGG